>JBGPEV010000220.1:0-5620 GCA_041482995.1 bacterium
CCGCCGCCCAACCCGCCGCGCCCGCCCGTCCGCCCGTCGCCACCGCTTCCGAACGCGCCGCCAAGGTCAAGGGGCCCGTGCTCGACGAGAGCTTTTCCATCCGCAAGGACGAGGACCTCTACCAATTGGAGGAGGCGACCGCGCTGATCGCGGGGTCGCTCAGCAAGATCAGCGACCAGGTGTCCACCCTGGCCATCAATTCCTTCTACTTCGGCAGAGAAGTGGATCCGGACTTCCGCCGCAAGGCGGAGGTGATCATCCTCGACAAGGTGTTCGCGGCCAATCCCGACGTGCGGCTGGTGCAGTGCCAGGAATGCCAGAAACTCGAGACCAAGATCGCCGGCGGCGTGTTGCGCCTGCGCAAGGGCATTCCCAACCAGGAATCCCGGCGCGAACTGGCCAAGAAACTGGGGGCCGACGGCTTCATCGACCTGGGCATGTTCCGCGACGGCAAGCAGGTGACGGTGTACCTGAAGGTGGTCGAGGCCGATTCCGGCGCGATCATCCTGGTCGACGAGTTGGTGGGCCGCCAGGCCGCCAAGCGCCAATCGCTCACCTTCAGCTTCGGCGAGTTGAACTTCCCCATCAAGATCGGCAACAAGACGACCGCGCACAACGCGCTCGCGCTAACGGTCACCGAGACGGTGCAACTGACCGGCCGGTTCTCGTTCGGGGTCGATCTGGCCCTCTACACGGACAACAACAAGCAGAATCCCGATCCGCACGTCACCACGACGGGCGGGATCATGGTGGCGCCCACCCTCAATTTCGACATCCTGCAATTGCCGGCGAGCACTTCCCGTCTGCTGGCCTACTTGGGCGTCGGCAAGTTGATCGACCCGCAGCTCAACTACGCCAATCTCGTGCGGGCGGGTGTACAATTTGTCGTGGGGGACCGCTTGGTGCTCGTCTTCGGCGCCAACAGCTTCACCAAGAACGACATCGTCCTGACCAAAACGGAACAGACCACCTTGGGCGTGACCACGGCGACCCTCAACGGAGTGGGATATGAAATTCGCTTCGGCTACCGCTTCTAGGCCGCGCGCGCCAAATCCGGGGCGAGCCGGGCGGCTGCCGGGGCCCTGGGCGGCCGCGGCGATCCTGGCCGGGTGCTTGGCGGCGGGCGCGCTGCTGGGCCTGCCCGGGTGTTCGTCCTCCGCCCCGAAGGCGGGCAAGGAAACCGCGCCCGGCAAGACCATCCTGGCCACGCGCCAGGGGGAAAGCTCCATCCAGGTGTCCGAATCGGAGATCGACGGCAGCCAGGTGGTGCGCATCAACACGCGCTACCGGGGCGAGGAGAACAGTATCGTGCTGAGCATCGATCAGCCGGTGTACGAGATCGAGATCCCGCTCACGCTCGAGCAGATCGCGCCGCAGACGGTGGCGGCGGCCAGGAGTCCCGAGGGCCAGTTCCAGGACCTGCTGATCGCCCAATACCTGGAGAAGGCCCAGGAAGCGATGCTGAACGGGGACTATCAGGGGGCGCTGCGCCAGGTGAATCTGGTGCTGCTCACCCGCCCCGACCATGCCCAGGGCCACACCATGAAGGGCTCCATCTACTACGCCATGGGCAACTATTCCCTGGCCAACGACGAATGGGAGCGGGTGCTGCAACTCGATCCTTCCAATCAGGAAGTGCGGCAATTCATGGACTTCCTGAAGAGCCGCAAGGGCGCGCCGCAGCCGCCCTTGCCTGGGGCACCGCGCGCCCCCGCCGCACCGGCGCCAGGTGCGCAGGCCGCCCCGGGTGCGCCGGCCGCGCCCGGCACGCCGGCAAGGCGCTAAGGAGACCGTCATGATTCGCATCCGGCCGGCCCACCTTCGGAAGCGCACGGGCGCCGCCGCCGCCCTGGCGCTGGCCGCCCTGGGGATCGCCCTGGGCGCGGGAGGGCCGGGAGCCCCGCGGGTTTTCGGCCAGTCCAACAACCTGGTCAGCCAGATCAACAACGTGAAGATGACCGCGTTCGAGGACAAGCTCACGGGGCAGATCAACAAGGAGTTGGCCCGCTACGTCTCCAAGAACCAGTACGTGCTCACGGTGAAGGTCATTTGGAACCAGGAGGTGGTGCCCGTGGTGCAGGATCCCGCGCTTTCGCCCGATAAGCAGAAGCTGCCCGGCTTTCCCATCTTCGTGCGCGCGCCGGATTCGCCGGCCGTGGACGACGCCACGCCACCCTACACGCGCCTGAACGTGAAGGTGCTGCTGGACGAGACCCTGCCCGAATACTACGAGCGCTTCGTGCGCAAGCTGATCCCCATCGTGGCGCGCTTCGACGCCGCCCGGGGCGATCAGGTGGTGGTGACCAAGGAGACGTTCCCTTACCTGAAGCCGGATGAGCAGCCGCCCACGCTGCCGGAGAAGGACCTGATGAACCGGTTGGGTGAGCAGCCGCCCCTGCCCGCCAACGCGGTGCCGGCCCCGGGCGCGGCCAACGTGCCCGCGCCTCCAGGCCAAAGCCCGCGGGACGCCGCACAGATCGCCTTCGACGAAGGGCGCTACCCCGATGCCCTGCGCATCGCGCAGAACGCGTTTCAACGTGCCACGAGCAACCAGGAGCGCGGCCTGTACCTGGGCATCGAAGGGTCGATCCTCTACACCATGAACAACCGGGACGGCGCACGCTCCGCCTGGCAGCGCGCCTTCACCTTCGATCCCACCAATCTGGACGTGAACAAGATGCTGAACCATCTGGATGTCCAGCAGCGAGGCCAGCAATGACCGCCCGCACCGCAGTCCCGCCCCGGGCGCGGCCGGCCAGGGCGAACCCGTGCCGGCTCTTCCCCGCGCCGCTGGCCGTGCCGATGGGGTTGCTGATCGGGTTCGCACTCTCCTGGGCCGCCCCCGGCTCCGCCAGGGCGGCGGAATTCTCCAATCCGCCCGGGCAAAACGTGGGCATGCAGGAAGACCTGCTGCGCGAGCGCATTTCCCGCATCGCCAAGGACCTGGCGGGCGATAAGCTGGTCGACGTGATCGTGCACATCGGCTACGTGCGCCAGGAGAGCGCCAAGGCCACACCCGGCGCCGATCGCGTCAAGCTGCCGGGACTGAACAACTACGTGAGCGGCCGGGCCGGCAGCGTGGAAATGACGCCGGAGTTCATCCGCCTCCGCCAGGTGCTGGTGGTGGTCAGCAACGACATTGCAGACCGCGCCAAGGCCCTGGAGCGGGACATCCGCGGTCAGGCCCAATTGGACCCCACGCGGGGCGATTGGGTGCAGGTGGCCCCGGTCTCCGTAGCGGGGGCGGCCCAGGAGAAGCCCAAGGAACCGGGCAAGCCGGACGAATCCAAGGGCGAGCCCGGCCGCCAGGAGTTGCAGCGCAACGCCCAGGCCTTCAAGCCCCAGGACGACGTGCTGAAAGAGCCCCAGAGCACCCTGTTCCTGATCAACGCCCGCGCCGCCTACTTCAAGGGCGACTACAACACGGCGCTGGACCAGATACTGCAATCCATCCAGGCCAAGCCGGATAATCCGCAGGCCTACGCCATGATGGGCTCGCTTTACTACGCCATGAACTGGAAGAGCCTGGCGCTGAAATACTGGGAGAAATCCCTGGCCCTGGACGTGGGCAACCGGGAATTGGAAGGCTTGGTGACCCAGTTGCGGCTCGAGAATAACTAGAGGACCGCGGATGACGCAGATTGCGCAGATGGAAGAAACGGACGGGTCAGTTTGGCGACGAATCGGCGGGGAATGACGGGGGCTTGGATGCGGCCATGCATGCAGAGAAGAAATCCGTGAAATCTGCGCAATCTGCGGTTCCAAAAGAAGGGCGGTCATGAAAACACTTACTCGCATCGTGCTGGGATTGCTGCTCGGCCTGCTGGCGGCCGCGCCGCTGCTGCCGGCCCAGACCTCCAGCGAGCAGATCGTCGATTCCCTCGACGCCCAGCAGCGCAGGATCGAATCGCTGATCGGCGACCGGCTCGACAGCGTCCTCCCGCAGCGCAACTACGTGATGCGGGCTTTTGTCATCGGCCGCAAGGTGAACGTGCCCCGCGGCGCGGCGCCGCAGGGGTCCTTCGAACTGCCCGGCTTCCGGCCCTCTCCCGGCCAAGCGGTGCTGGCCGATGAGAAGTATGCGATCGAACAAGTGGTCGTCCGCATCGTTCTCAATGACCAGTTGCCGCCCGAGAGCCTGCAATACCTGCGCACCATCGTGCCGATCCTGGCGGACTTCCGCCCGGAGCGGGGCGACCGGTTGGATCTGCAGGTGGTGCCGCCGGGCAAGAAGCCCGAAGGCGAGGCGGGACAACCGGGGCAACCGGGGGCCGCGCCGCCGCTGCCCTTTGGCCAAGCCGCCGCCGAGCAGGCCTCGAAGTTCGGGCTGACCGAGTGGGTGATTGTCGGCGCCGTCATGTTCCTGGTGCTGGTTGGCCTGGTCGCGTTGCTGGTGGTGATGCTGCGGCCCCGCGCGCAGGCCGCGCCGCCGCCCCTGCCGGCCTATCAGCCGATGGCGCCCACCCAGCGCGCCATCGACGTGAGCAAGGCCAATGAGGAAGAGCGCAAGGCCCAGGAACAGGTGCGGTATTGCGAGAACTTGAAGGGCAGCGTCGTCAAGACCCTGTTTGGCCGCCCTGAGTTGGGCAAGGACCTGGTGCAAGCCTGGCAGTCCCACCAGGACAAGCTGGGCGTGCTCGTGAACGCCTTGGGGCCCACGCTGTCCCGGCAGGCGCTGCTGCCCCAGATGGGCGTGGCGCGCTACAAGGACATGGAAGAGGCCGTGCGCTCGGAAGACCCGCCGGGGGTCGAGGAACAGATCGGCGTGTTGCGGGACGCCAACTTGTTCCTGATCGGCCGGGAACTGGAGAAGCCCGAGCACATCCGGCCCGACCCTTTCGCCTTTCTCGATGACCTTTCCCGGGGCCAGGTGGCGCACCTGGTGAAGGACGAGCCGGTGAAGGTGAAGGCGATCGTGCTCAGCCGCATCAAGCCCGACGACACCGCGCGCATCCTGGAGACGCTGCCCAAGGAAGTGCAGTTGGAGATCGCCGTGAACATCGGCAACTTCCAGTCCCTGCCGCTCGACATGCTGGAGGGTGTGGCGCTGGACCTGGCGGAGAAGGCCCGCCACGTGCCGGACTCCCGCTCCGTGGACATCGAAGGCCCGCGCACCCTGGTGGACATGATGGGCCGCACGTCGCCCGCCACCAGCCTCTATCTGTTGCAGTCCATGAAGTCCAAGGACCGCAAGCTCTCCGAGCAAGTGGAAAAGCGCTTCATGGTGTTCGACGCCATTCCGCTGGTGCCGGACGACCTGTTGCCCCTCGTGGTGCGCACCATCCCCAGCGCCGTGGTGATCCAAGCCATGCAGGGCGCTGCGCAGGACATCCAGCGCAAGGTGATCCTCGCGTTCCCCGAGCAGGCCCGGCCCGGCCTGGTGAACAGCATCAAGGCCGCCAAGTTCGATGCCGCCACCGTGGACGAGGCGCGCCGCCAGTTGGTCGGCCGCTTCCAGACCCTCGCCGAACAGGGCCGCATCGACCTGAAGGCCATCAGCGACGCCTGGCGGGCCAAGTCCTCCAAGGCGTCGTAACCCCTCCCCCCGGCCCCCTCCCCACCCTGCGAGGGGCTTCGTTTCGCGCCACGGCCACGATGCCGTTCGCTGCCTTTCCGGTAC
>JBGPEV010000221.1:0-5618 GCA_041482995.1 bacterium
ACTTCGCTCAACAGGCGCGTGGCATCCGCGGTGAGGTCAGGCGGGTCGTTGGCGGCAAGCGGCCGGGCGCCCAGGCGCACCAGGTCGGGACGGCCGCATTCCTCGCCCAGGATGCGCACCAACTCGGCAATCGAGGTGGGCTGGCCGCCCGCGATGTTGACCGGGCCGGTGACGGGGCTCTTCACCAGCGCGGCGAAGGCCCCCGCGACGTCGGCCACGTGCAGGAAGTCCCGTACCTGCGTGCCGACGCTGCAAAGCGCGGGCTCCCCCCGCAGCAGGGCGCCGATGACGCTGGGGACCAGTCGGACAGGAGGTTCATGGGGGCCATAGAGGAAGAACACGCGGCCCCAGGCCAGGGAACAGCGGTTGCGCTCGGCCCAATCGGTGGCCGTCTCGAAGAGCAGCCGTTTGCAGAAGCCGTAGAGGGTGGCGGGCCGCAGGGGCGTCGTACGCTCCCGCAACGGCGGGGCGGACCAGTCGTACTCGGCGCACGTCCCCGCGAACACCGCGCGCTGGCCCCCCCCCGCCGTGAAGCGCCGCAGCAAGTCGAAGCTGGCGGCCGTCCAGGCCAGATTCTCGTCGGCCTCCCAGAATTTCCCGTGTTCCACGTACCAGGCCAGATGCAGCAGGTGGGTGGGCCGGACGGCATCGATCACGGCGGCCCGGCCCGCGGCCTCCAGAAGATTGGCAGAATGCGCGATCACGCCCGGCGGAATCTCCACGGGCAGGCCATAGTCCAGCATGTGCACGTCGAAGCCGAGCGCCTGCAGGGGCGCCAGGGTCTGCCGCCCGACGAACCCCGTGGCGCCGGTGACCAGTACCCGCGGCGTGCCGCTCATGGCGTGAAGCGGGGGTAGGCGCGGTCCTTGCCGGAGAGGATCGGGTCCCGGATCGGCCAGCGGATACCGAACGCGGGATCGTCCCAGCGCACGCCGGTGGCATGCTCGGGCGAGTAGAACTCCGTCATCTGGTAGAAGACTTCCGCGCCGTCCGTGAGCGTGAGAAAGCCGTGGGCGAGCCCGGGGGGAATGTAGAGCGCGAGCCGGTTGGCCGCGGTGAGTTCAAACGCCTCCCAGCCGCAGTAGACGGGGGACTCCTTGCGCAAATCCACGATCACGTCGAGGATCGCCCCCTGCGTGCAGCGCACCAACTTGCCCTCCTCGCACGGCTGGGACTGCAAATGCAGGCCGCGCAATGTTCCCTGCTTGGTGTTGAATGACGTGTTGCACTGCACAAAGGCCGTCGGGAGACGATGGGCCGCGAACTCGCGCTGGCAGAAGGTGCGGGCGAACAGGCCCCGCTCATCGGGCCTGGGCTCGGCTTCCACGCGGTAGGCGCCGGGCAGCGTCGTTTCGAGGAACCGCATCAGAACACCCGCAGATCCGGCACGGCGGTGACGAACCGGGCGCCCCAGTCCCGCACGAACGCGAGTTGGGCGGTGATCTCCTCCTTCAGGTTCCAGGGCAGGATCAGCACATAGTCGGGCCGGGTCTCGCGGATGTGCTCCGGCGCGAAGATGGGGATGCGGCAGCCGGGCAGATAGCGCCCTGCCTTGTGGGGGCTGCGGTCGGCCGTGTACTGGAGCAACTCCTTGCCCACGCCGCAGAAATTGAGCAGCGTGTTGCCCTTGGCGGGGGCGCCGTAGCCGATCACCGCCTTCTTCTCCTCGTAGGCAGCGATCAGGAACTTGAGCAAATCCACTTTCACCCGTGTCACGCGGGGCTGGAACCGGCGGTAGGTCTCCAGAGTCTCCAGCCCGGCCTGCTGCTCCCGCTTCCGGAGCCGGGCCACGGCGGCGAGCGTGGGCTGGGCGGCATCCTCATCGTGGCAGCCGTAAATGCGCAGAGACCCGCCATGGGTGGGCAACTCCTCCACGTCGAACACACGCAATCCGTGTTGGCGGAAGATGCGGTCGGCGACGGCCAGGGTCAGGTAGGAGAAGTGCTCGTGGTAAATCGTGTCGAATTGGTTCTGCTCGATCAGGTTGAGGAAGTGGGGAAACTCCACCGTGATGACGCCGCCTGGCTTGAGCAGGGTCTTGAACCCGCGCACGAAGCTGTTGACGTCCGGCACGTGGGCCAGCACGTTGTTGGCGGCGATCAGATCGGCCTGGTGGCCGTGCTTCGCCAGTTGCACGGCCGTCTCCGCGCCGAAGAAGAGCACCGCCGTGGGAATCCCCTTGGATTCCGCCACTTTCGCGACGTTGGCGGCGGGCTCCACGCCCAAGACGGGGACGCCCCCGGCCTTGAAGTACTGGAGCAGGTAGCCATCGTTGCTGGCGATCTCCACCACCTTGCTCTGCGCGCCCAGGTTCCAGCGCCGCGTCATGGCCTCGGCATAGCGGCGGCAATGCTCCAACCAAGTGTCTGAATAGGAGGAGAAATAGCTGTATTCGGAAAAGATGCCTTCCGGCGATTCGAACTCCTCCAGTTGCACCAGAAAACACCGGCCACAGACGAATACGACCAGGGGAAAGAAAGGCTCCATTACGCGGAGCCGGTCGGGCTCGATGAACGAATTGGCGAGCGGAGAGACGCCGAGGTCGACGAAGACCTGCTCCAGCGGCGCGGCGCAAAACCGGCATGTGGCGGGGGATTTCACGGTTCGCTGGGCTCCCGTTGTTGATACGCCTCGATCTGCTGTTCGGTCAGCCGGGCGGCGGGTTCACCCGCGTGCTGGCGCCGATACCAATCCGTAACCCAGTCCAGCGCCTCAGGCAAACGCAGGCGCGTGCGCCAGCCCAGGCGGGTGCGCGCAAGGGAGCTGTCCAATTTCAGCGTGGCGGCCTCGTGCAGCGGCTCCGCTCCCGCCTGCGCCCAAGACACCCCATGGCCCCAGCGGCGCACCAGGTGTTCGACGATCCAGCGCACCGGCTTGGCGTCCACATCGGGCGGGCCGAAGTTCCAGGCCTGCGCGTAGTCATCGGGCTGCGCGGCCAGGCGTTCGGCGAGCAGCATGTACCCGTGCAAGGGCTCCAGCACGTGTTGCCAGGGGCGGATGGAAGCCGGATTGCGGATGGGCACCGGAGTGCCCGCGGCAAAATGGCGGATGCAATCCGGAATCAGCCGCTCCTCCGCCCAATCGCCCCCGCCGATGACGTTGCCCGCGCGCACGGAAGCCAGCGCCTTGCGTCCACCGGCCGATCCTGCCCCCTGGAAGTAGGAACGGCGGTAGGCGGCGGTGACCAATTCCGCACAGCCTTTGCTGCTGCTGTAGGGGTCGTACCCGCCCATGGGCTCGCTCTCGCGGTAGGGCCACTCCCACTCGCGGTTCTCGTAACACTTGTCGCTGGTGACGTTGACCACGACGCACGGCTGCCGCAGTTCGCGGATCGCCTCCAACACGTGCACCGTCCCCATCACGTTGGTGGCATACGTCTCGACGGGGTCGCGGAAGGAGCGCCGCACCAGCGGTTGCGCGGCCATGTGGAACACCACGTCGGGCTGGGCGGCCCGCACCGCTTGGCGCACGGTGTCCAGATCGCGGATGTCCCCTAGGATCGACTGGATGCGCCGCTCCAGCCCGGCCAGCGCGAACAGGCTGGGCTGCGTGGGAGGCGGCAGCGCCAAGCCCGTGAGCCGGGCGCCCTGCATCTCCAGCCACACGGTGAGCCAACTGCCCTTGAAGCCCGTGTGACCGGTAATCAGGACCTTTTTGTTCTGCCAGAAGGCCATAGGCGCTTGTTCAACGACTCCAGAAGGGACACCCACTGGGCAGATCGAGCGGCAACCCAACCGCCGTCCGATTGCAGCACATTTACCGCGGCTCCGTCCAACCGCGTGAATCGTGGGTAGTGGGTCACTTTCAAGTCGGACAGCGGATTCCTCGCAATTGCGCTCGGAATGACAACGTTGGTGTCACCCCGAGCCCTTCGCTGCGCTCGAGGGCAGGCTCCGTTGCGAGGGGTCTGCTGCTTCGCAGCCCTCAGCGTCCAGGCCAACGGACCCATTACCGGATTGTGCAACCGCCCCGTGCGCTACCAGACCTTCCAGGGTGGTGTGCCGGAACTCCACAGCTCTTCCAGGTGACGCTTGTCGCGCAGGGTGTCCATGGGTTGCCAGAAGCCGTCGAAGGAATAGGCGTGCAGTTGCCGGTCCCGGGCCAGCCGGGTCATGGGCTCCTGTTCCCACGTTGTCTGGTCACCCGGGATGTAATCGATGCACCGGGGGGAGAGGACAAAGAAGCCACCGTTGATCGTGCCCCCATCCCCGAGGGGCTTTTCCTCAAAGGCTTCGACTACGGTGCCCGCCGTGCGCAAGGAACCGAACCGCCCCGGGGGCCGCACGGCGGTCACCGTGGCCAGACCCCCGTGGCGTTTGTGAAAGGCGACCAGTTCCCCAATGTTCACCGCGCTCAGGCCATCGCCATAGGTGAAGCAGAAATCCTCGTTGCCCAACAGATGGCGCACGCGGCGCAGGCGTCCGCCCGTCATGGTTTCCAGGCCGGTGTCCACCAGCGTGACGCGCCACGGCTCGGCTTCCTGCTGCAGCAACTCCTGCGTGCCAGCTTGGAAATCGAACCGCACATCGCTCATGTGCAACAGGTAGTTGGAGAAGTATTCTTTGATGATGTAGCCCTTGTAACCCAGGCAAACGATGAAGTCGTTGATCACGTAGTGGGAATAGATCTTCATGATGTGCCAGAGGATCGGCTTGCCCCCAATTTCCACCATGGGCTTGGGCCGATTGTCGGACTCTTCGGCAATCCGGGTGCCGTAGCCGCCTGCCAGAATGACGACGATCATCGCGTACACTTCGAGGGTTGAGTGGACAGCAACCGCGGCGCCTCCTTTCGCGCGTCATGACCCTTAACGCTTGACGGCGCAGAAGACAATCTGCGGCTCGTCGGTCCCCAGGTGCCCAAACTCGGCGCTCCAACAAATATCGAACCATACGTCGGCAAATCCCGCCTCTTTCATCATGATCAACAAGTCCCAACCGTAGTCGAAAAACACCAAAGACCCCGCCGCGGGATCGACGGGATTCGCGTGGTACATGGGCGGCAACAGATGTTCGAGGCGCCCCTGCCTGAGGGTTGCCCGTTGCAGCGTCGTATCCATCTGGGGAAAAAAAGGCACCGTCATGAACAAACGGCCACCCGGGCGCAGCACCCGTGCCTTTTCCCGGAAACCTTGACGAGGGTCTGGCACGTGTTCAAAAACGTCCATGCTGATGATCACGTCAACGGATCGATCGGCCAAACTCAGGCGCGCACAATCCTCGTGCCGAATGCCATTCGCGATGGAGCCGGGCGCCACGTCGGCACCCAGCCATTCGCTCCCGATGAAATGGGCCTGCTTTGCGGCGTCGGATCGAGATTGAAACAGCAACGTCAATTGTTCCAAATGGAGGTAGGCGAGGCAAAATTCGAACTCGCGGCTGGCGCGCCAAATAGGCTTTGACATTTCCTGCTCAAATCCCCGCCTCGCACGAACCCTCCGGAGGGAGATCGCGGCGATACACCCCTTGCAGCGTTGACTTTGCCCCCAGTGGACGAACGGAATGCGCATCAAGTTATCGTTGAGAAAATCGACGATCCGGTAGCGCACCGGCGAATTCGCCGGTGAAAGCCAGAGTCCCTTGAGAATCGTCCGATTCTTGGCTAAACCGTAACTCACG
>JBGPEV010000222.1:0-5612 GCA_041482995.1 bacterium
CAGCGCGCCCTGCGCGCGCTATTGGCCCCCGTGCAGGCCCACTTCGGCGATCCACAGGCATTTCGCGCCGCGGCGGTGCCGATCCTGATGCGCGAGGCCGGTACGGCATTGTCGGACGCCAAAGACGCGGAAGCGCTGGCCGAGCAGGCCTATCGCATGGTGCAACGGTTGCGGGCGCAGCATTTTCGCGCCATGGACAACCCCGTCCAGGTGGATATCCAATACAAGGCCCTGGAACATTCCGCCGCGACGGGGCCCAATTCCACCCTGCGTCAGGCCTGTTTCTGGCTCGCCTACCGCCTGCAGCAAGCGGGGTTGCTCTACTTGCGATCGCCCGAGGCGCAAAACGCGCTGGCCAAATCCTGGCAGGTGCTGGAGAACCGGCGGGAGTTGTTCGCCAAGACCACCGCGGAAAGCGCGACGCTCACGCTCGATCGCTACGAAGCGCTGATCGCCCAGTCGCTGCAGGAGAGCATCACCCCTCCGCTCGCCAGTTTCAGTCTCCTGACGATCGCCGGATACTTGCTGGAGAAAGCCCGCGCCACGGCCCGCGCACTGCCCGAACTGGACGTCCAGGGAGCCAACATGCCGACCCAAAATCGGGAAGGCACGGCGCTGCTGGCGCTGTCGGAGCCGGCCCGCGGCGCCGAGCTCAATGAGGCCAAGGCGCGCTTTTCGCGGCTGACCGCCGACGAGACCGCGAAGCGCTTTGACGAGTTCAAGCTGCAATTCTTGCGCACCATCCCCCGGATCGCCCCCTACGCGGTGCTGGGCTTCGACAAGTTCTGCGACGCCGTCGAAGCCGTCCTCTATCCCTATCCACAGCAAATGGAGTGGATCCGGGCGTTCGTGAAGCCGGTCTACACCAACGCCAGCCAGAGCACGATCTTCGACGGCTGTGCGACCGACCAGAGCGTGGAGCAACGCTACCAGGCCCTCCGCAAGGCGAAGCGGGGCAACACGGTCATTCTGGAGCTGGCCCGCGCGCTGGCTTTCACCAAATCCAAGGTCAAGGAAGCGGAAGTGCGCGAGACCCTGCTGACGGAACTGGATCTGGTGAAGGAATTCGACTGGCCCACCACGTTGGAGCAGGTGACGGCATACTGGGCGGCGAAATCCGGCGGCTGACCGCTTCCGCCCGCCGGCTCGAATTACGGCCCACCGCGCATGCAGAACTTCACCTACCACGCCCCCCGCTCCCTCGCGGATGCGCTCGCCCTCCTCGCCGAGCACGGGGATGCCGCAAGTTGCCTGGCGGGCGGCACCGATCTGCTGCTGGCCATGGAACGCGGCCGCACCGGGCGGCCGCACGTCGTGGACCTGAAGCAGATCCCCGATCTGCGCGGCATCACGACGCTGCCCGGCGGCGCTCTACGCATCGGCGCGCTGACGGCGATGGCGGAGATCGAGTCCGACGGCGCGGTGGCGCGCCGCTGCCCGGCCTTGGCCGCGGCAGCGGCGGCGGTGGGCGGGCCGGCCATCCGCAACCGGGCCACCCTGGGCGGCAATCTCTGCAATGCCTCTCCCGCCGCCGATACCGCAACGCCCCTGCTGGCGTTGGGAGCGGAGGTGGAAGTGGCGGGGCGCTCGGGCACGCGCACGCTGCCCATCGCCCAATTCTGGCTGGGCCCCGGCCGGACCGTCCTGGCGCCGGGCGAACTGTTGACCGCGGTGCGTCTGGCCGCCCGCGCCAGGCGCTCCGGCAACGCGTTCCAGCGCGTCACCCGCACGGCCATGGACATCGCCATCGTCAATGCGGCGGCGGAAGCCACGCTCGATGGAGCGGGCCAGCTTGGGCGCCTCGCCGTGGCGCTCGGCGCGGCCGGGCCCAGGGTCCTGGCCGTGGCGGGCCTGGACGAGGCCGTGCGGGGCAGGCCGGTTGACGCCGCCCTGCTGGAATTCGTCGCGGAGCGCGCGCGTGCCGCCGCCCGGCCTCGGGACGACGTGCGGGCTTCCGCGCGATATCGGGCCGACCAGTGCGGTGTGCTGGCCCGCCGGGCGGTGCTCGACGCCGTCCAGCGCGCCCGGCAGGCCGGGAAAGGCCGGGCATGAAGCTTCCGCTGCGTACGGCCGTGAACGGCCAAGCCTGTGAGGCGCGGGTAGAGCCGCGTCAGTCCTTGCTGACTTTCTTGCGGGAGGCGCTGCACCTGACAGGAGCCAAGCGGGGTTGCGAAGAGGGAGAGTGCGGCGCCTGTGCCGTGTTGCTCAACGGCCGGTTGACCCACGCCTGCCTCGTGCTGGCGATCGAGGCCGACGGCGCCACGGTCACCACCGTGGAGGGCCTGGGCGACGCGCGCCACCTCTCTCCGCTCCAGAGCGCCTTCGAGGAGGCCGGGGCCTCCCAATGCGGGTTCTGCATCCCCGGCATGCTGATGGCGGCCACCAGCCTGCTCGAGCGCCATCCGCATCCCAGCGACGCGCAGATCCGGCAGGGCATTTCCGGGAATCTCTGCCGCTGCACGGGATACGACAGCCTGGTGCGGGCGATCCGGCTGGCGGCCGGACGGAAGCCGCAACCGCCGCGTTGAAGGCGGCAATGAAGCGCACGGGGAGAAGCGCCCATGGCATCCGAACCGATGGCGGGCTACCAGGCCGTGCACCGTTCCGTGCCCCGGATTGACCGGGCCGGCAAATTGACCGGGCAGGCGCTGTTCGCGGAGGACGTTCAGATGCCCGGCCCCGTGCTGCACGGCAAGCTGCTGCGCTCGCCGCACCCTTCTGCCCGTATCCTGCGTATCGATACCCGCCGTGCCGAGCAACTGCCGGGCGTCCAGGCCGTGGCGACCGCCGCGGACTTGCCCCCTGTCCGGTACGGGCAATATCTCAAGGACGAGGAATATTTCGCGCGCGACGTCGTGCGGCTGGTGGGCGAAAAGGTGGCGGCCGTGGCCGCGACGACGGTGGAGATCGCCGCGGCGGCGGTGGAGATGATCGATGTGGAGTATGACGTGCTGGCGCCGCTCGACGATCCCTTTGCCGCCCTGCAACCCGGCGCCCCGCTGTTGCATCCCCGGTTGATGGACTATCGGGTGGTGGCCATGGCGGCGCCCGGGGGCGGCAACCTCGCCTCGCAGAACTCGCTTAGCCGCGGCGATCCCGAGGCGGCGCTGGCCCGGGCGGACCGCGTGTTCGAGGCGGTGTACACCACGGAGATGGTGCACCAGGCCTATCTGGAGCCGCACGCCTGCCTGGCCCAATACAATCCCGACGGCACCTACACGGTGTATTCGACCACCCAGGGCCAGTTCCCCCTGCGCAACATGCTGGCCGAAGTGCTGGGGATCTCCCAGAACCGGGTGCGCGTCGTTGCCACGGAAATCGGCGGCGGGTTCGGCGGCAAGATTTCCATGCAGGACGAGGCCGCCGCCGCGGTGCTCGCCCGCAAGGCCGGGCGGCCCGTGCGCATCGTGATGACCCGCGCCGAGGACTTCCTCTGCGGCGTACCGCGCGCGGGGTTCCATATCGCCCTCAAGACGGGTGTGGCGCGCGATATGCGGCTCGTGGCGCGCTTGATGGACATCGTGATGGACAACGGCGCCTATGGCCGCGGCGGCGTGCTGCTGGCGGCGTCCCTCCCGATGTTCGCCGAAGGGCCCTACCGCATCCCCGATATCCGCGTGGACGTGCGCTGCGTCTACACCAACAAAGCCGTCAGCAGTTCGTTCCGGGCGCCCGGCGGACCGCAGACCAATTTCGCCATCGAGTGCGAGATGGAGCGGATCGCGGAAGCGATGGGATTCGATCCCATCGCCTTCCGGCGGGCCAATCTGATGCCGGAGAACCACGTCACGCTGGCGGGGATGACGTTGCGCGGCGTGGATGCCGAGGAAACGCTCGCCGCGGCGCTGCGGCTCTCGGGCTACGATCCGGCGCGCGTGCGGCCCGGCCCGCGCCGCGGCCGGGGCATCGCGGTCGGGAATTGGAACGTGGGAGGCATGCCGTCCGGCGCCGTCGTGAAGATGAACGACGACGGGTCGGCCAGCCTGCTCACGGGGGTGGTCGATTTGACCGGCGTACACACCGCCCTGGCGCAGATTGTCGCCGAGACCCTGGCGCTGCCGGTGGAGCTGGTCACCGTCAAGACCCTCGATACCGAAAGCGCGCCCCACTCCACCAGTTCGGTGGGCAGCCAGGCGCTCAAGAGCATGGGCACCGCGGCGTTGCAGGCGGCGGCGGAAGTGCGGCGCCAGCTCTTTGAACTGGCGGTGCAGGACGTGGACGCCCCGCCCGACCGGCTGGAGTTGCAGGGGGGATTTGTCCGCGTGCGGGGCGACGCGCGGCGGCGGGTGGGCGTGCCCGCGCTGCTGCAGCGGGCGCTGGCCGCCACGGGGCCGGTGGTCGGGTACGGCTCCACCGGGGCGTTTACGCGCATGCCCTCCTTTTGCGTCCACGTGGCGGACGTGGAGGTGGATCCGGAAACCGGACGGGTGACAATCCTCCGCTATTGCGCCGCCCAGGATGTGGGCTTGGCCATCAATCCGCTCTTGGTGGAGGGGCAGGTGCAAGGGGGGGCCGTCCAGGGCATTGGCATGGCGCTCAGCGAAGCCCTGATTTACCGGGAGGGCCGCATCGCCAATGCCGGATTCCTGGACTACAAGATTCCCAGCGCCTTGGACGTCCCCGCGATCGAAACCGTGCTCGTGGAGAAACCGGCGGTGGAAGGCCCGTTCGGCGCCAAGGGCATCGGCGAACCGCCCATCGTGCCGCCGCCGGCGGCCATTGCCAACGCGATCTACCATGCCGTCGGCGTCAGGGTCACCTCCCTGCCCATCACTCCGGAGAAGCTGCGCCAGGCCATTTTGGCGCGGGGCAGCCCCCTGCCGGACTGATTGGGGGCAGGAAAAGTTCCAATTGCCCATGCCATTAGCTCGGATGGGCCGAAACGCGGCGCACCGCGATCCGCCCCTGTGGGCGAACGGCTTTCGGACCTGCATGCGCGGCGCAGTGGGCACCGGCGGGGGTTGCGGTTCGTGCGCGGGCGCCAGGGGCTTGGGCGCGCGGCAGCGCGCCCCTACACGTCCGTGCTTCCGCAATGTCCCGAGAACTGGGGGACCGGGGCCCCGGTTTCCTTCTGTTTCCCGTATTTCCCGATCTCGACGTGGGATCAGGTTCTTGCCAGCACTTCCGCGCCGTTCCCGGTATCCTGACAAATGCATTTGTGAGCGCGACTCCGGCGGTGCTGCCGATGGACGCCGTCCTCCGTGCTGGAACCGGCATTGTGTCCTCCGCGCACTTCGTTTCGTTTGTTACTTTTCAGATATCGCATGTCACAACAATTCGTTAACAATCTGATTTTGCGACCCATGGGTCCGGCGGGTCGATGCGCTGGTGGCGCCTGGGCGGCCAATTATTAGGATACACGAATGTGCGCGATTGTCAATAGAGAATTGGGGGAGGCGGGGCGAACAGCACCCCACCCGGTCTGTGTTGTTGGCGGCTGCGGCGCCAATTTCGTTGAACCTGGCTACGCGGAAATCAGGTTTTGCTGGACAGACTTAGGTAGGAAACGCAATCGCCCGCTAACGGGTTTCTTCTCAGTCATCACCTGGATTGCTGCCAATGCCATCCTTCCGAGGGCGAGTGCAAGCAGGGGCGGCACAGCATTCCCAATC
>JBGPEV010000223.1:0-5611 GCA_041482995.1 bacterium
CCCAAGGCCGCTCCATCGTTCACCTGGAGTTCGGGGAGCCTGACTTCCCCACGCCGGCGGTCGTGCAAGAGGCCGCGATCGAGGCGCTGCGCAACGGCCACACGCGCTACACCCACAGCCTGGGCATTCCGGAGTTGCGCGAAACCATCTGCGCCCACTATCGCGCCAAGTACGGGGTGGCGGTGCAGCCCGACCAGGTGCTCGTGTCCATGGGCTCCTCGGTGCTGATGCAACTCGCGCTGCTGCTGCTGCTGGAACCGGGGGACGAGGTGATCCTCACCGACCCCACCTATGCGTGCTACTCGAGCTTCGTGCGCATCGCGCGGGGCGTGCCGGTGTACGTGCCCATCCGCGAGGCCGGCGGCTTTCAGTTGGACCCGCAGGCGGTGCGCCGGGCCGTCACGCCGCGCACGCGGGCGATCCTGGTCTGCTCGCCCGCCAACCCCACCGGCGTGGTGTTGAAGCCGGAAGCGCTGCGCGAACTGTCGAGCCTGGGCGTGCCGCTGATCTCGGACGAGATCTACCACGGCCTCGCCTACAGCGGCGCGGAGCACACGGCGCTGGAATTCTCCCGCGAAGCGTTCGTGCTGAACGGATTTTCCAAATACTTCGCCATGACCGGCTGGCGGCTCGGCTACCTGATCTTTCCGCCCCAGGTTCTGCCCGAGATCATGAAGTTGCACCAGAACGTGATGATCTCCCCGGCGGACTTTCCCCAGTACGCCGGCGTGGCGGCCATGACGCGGGCCATTCCCGAATGCGAGCGCTACCGCGCCGAATACGACCGGCGCCGGGTGTTCATGATCCGCCGCCTGGCGGAAATCGGGCTGCCCCTGCGCTATGAGCCCACGGGCGCCTTCTACTGCTTCGCGGACGCCCGCCGCTATGGCAGCGATTCCCTGGCGCTGGCCATGGACGTGCTGGCCAAGGCCGGGGTGGCCTGCACGCCCGGCATCGACTTCGGCCCCGGCGGCGAAGGCTATCTGCGCTTCAGTTACGCCAATTCCCTGGAGAACATCGCCGAGGCGATGCGCCGGCTGGGCGCCTATTTACAGGGGGTGGCCGCGTAGCGCGTCATGCATCGCATCTGCGTCTTCTGCGGCTCCAGCCCGGGCAGGTCCCCGGAGTTCGCCCGGGCCGCCGCCGCCCTGGGGCGATTGCTCGCGCGCGAGCGCATTGAACTGGTGACCGGCGGGGGCAAGGTGGGGCTGATGGGCGTGATCGCGGATGCGGCGTTGCAGGCGGGCGGCGTCGTGCACGGCGTGATTCCCCACGCGCTGGTGAAGAAGGAACTCGCGCATCCGGGGGTCACGACGCAGACCATCGTGGACACCATGCACCAGCGCAAGCAGCAGATGGCCGATCTCTCCGACGGGTTCATCGCCCTGCCCGGCGGCATGGGTACGCTGGACGAGTTGTGCGAGATCCTCTCCTGGGCCCAGTTGGGTCTGCACACCAAGCCGGTGGGGCTGCTCAACGTGCAGGGCTACTTCGCGGGCTTCCTGGCCCAGACGGCCCACGCGGAGGCGGAAGGTCTGTTGCGCCCCGAGCACCGCGCCCTGCAACTGGTCGCCGAAACCCCGGAGGCCTTGCTGATGGCCATGCGCGCCTACCGCCCCTCCGCGCTGGAAAAGTGGATCGACCGGCGGGATGCCTAACGGCTGAGCCACCGCAAAGTCATCTCAAGTGCCCGGGTGCGATCCGTAGGGCGGGCGTCCCGCCCGCCGGCGGCGACGTAGCGGGCACGGAGGTCCACCGCCACGGGCGGAGTGCTTGTGGAACCGACTTCGCGGGGGCCCTGTGTCTAACCGGCGCGCACGCGCCGCCCATCGTGCTAGCATGAATCCCCTGACGGGCCCGGCGGGGACGGAATCCGGGAACGCGCTTTTCGAGGGCAAATGAATTTCGTGATCGGCATCCTTCGCAGCTTCAAGCTGCGCTGCCCGAACTGCCAGCAAGGGCGGCTGATGAAGAACTGGTTCGTGGTGCATACCGCCTGCGGCGCGTGCGGCTACGAGTTCCAGAAGGAATCCGGCGACTTCTGGGGCGGCATGGTGTTCAGCTATACTTATGCGGGATTCGCGGCCTTGCTCGTGGCCGGGTTCCTGATCGCCTTCGGTCTGCTCACGGTGGGCCAGCGCGTCTACGCGGCGGCGATCGGCGGGGCGTCCGCGATCTTCCTGCTGCATCCCTTCACGCGGGCCAACTGGATCGCGGTCATGTTTCTTACGCGCGGACACTACGAGGAGTATCAGCCGCGCAAGGATCGCCCCTAACGGGCGGCGGAAAAACCCCAAGTTGAAGGGCCAACATCGACGAAACCGCGGATGACGCAGATTCTTCTTCCGACGTGCGTGCCCGTCTACACGGAGTCCGCGCAGTGGATTTCACAGGATGAGATTTCACGCGGATTGGCTCTCCAGGCGCGGCCCAGCGGAGGTTGAAATTCCAATCCGGCCTGTTCCAGCAACGTCCAAAGAAATCGGCGCCCAGCCATGCTGATCGAAAATCAATCTGCGAAATTTGCGTAATCTGTGGTTAAGTTGTTTTTCTGTAGCCTGCTGGCGAGCCCTGCTTCGAAGGGGATTCATGGCCCGCATTCTCGCTGTCCATCACGCCCAGATCGGCATCCCGAAGGGGGCGGAAGCGCAGGCGCGCGCGTTCTATTGCGGCGTGCTGGGCCTGCCCGAGATTCCCAAGCCGCCGGCTTTGGCGGGCCGCGGCGGCTTCTGGCTGGCGGTGGGCGCGCTGCAGGTGCACGTGGGCGTGGAGGAGGGCGTGAACCGCCAGGCCAGCCGCGCCCATCTGGGCTACGAGGTGGACGATTTGGCCGAGATGCAGCGCCGCCTGGAAGCCGCCGCGGTGGCCATCGACGCCGGCCTGCCGCCCCTTCCGGGCCTGTCCCGGTTAGAGGCGCGCGACCCCTTCGGCAACCGCCTGGAATTCTTGCAGCCGAAGTGAACGCGCGACCCGCGCAACCCCTCCCCGAGGACGCCGGCGCCGCCGGTGCGCGGAGGCAGGCGTGACCCACCTGGACCGGCAACCATGGCGCGGCGCAGACTGCACGGCGAAACCCAGAAGCGGCGCCAGAAGAAGCGCACCCGCGTGCTGAAGCTACGCGAGACCGCCTCCCGCGTGCAGGCCACCCAGCAGCCGATGGCCTATGAGGCCTCGCCGGAGCTGGAGGGCCAGGACCTGGAGTTTCTCGAAGCGATGCGCGACCTGAGCGTGCGAAGCATGCCCGGCGCGGGCGGGTTGCCCGTGCGCCGGCGAGCCATCGAGCGCGCGCACGCCGCCGCCGACCAGAACAACGCGGCGGCGTTCCAGGCGGCCATGTCCGCGCTCCGCGTGCGGGCGCTAACGGAAGGCAGCGACGAACCCCGGCGTTCCGTGCGCCCCCCGCTTCCCCCGGAGCCGCAGTTGCGAGAGGCCGCGCACCCGGCCCGTGTGCCGACCCGTCCTGAGCCGCCCGGGGCGCCGGCGCACCCGCCCCCCGCCGCGCGGCCAGACGCCGGGGAGGGATCGGGCACGGAGTTCGCCAGTGACCCGGAGGACAGGGCGTTGATGGAGCAGGCGCTGCGAGAGGGGATCGCCACCCTGAGCGCCAAGTTTCAGGGTGCCCCGCCGCCCGCGCCCGTGCGCAGCAAGCCCCGCCAGACCCGCGCGCCCGAGGGCGACCCGGACGCGGAGCTGGACCTGCACGGCACGACCCAGGAACAGGCGATTCGCCGCGTCCAAGGCTTTCTGTTGACGGCCCACCGCCAACGCCTGCGGCGGGTGCTGATCATCACGGGACGCGGGCTCAAGTCCGGCGAGCAGGGTCCCGTGTTGCGCGACGCGGTGACGCGCTGGCTCGAGCGCAACGGCGGTCCCTTCGTGCGGGACTTCCACGCCGCTCCGGCACGGCACGGCGGCGCCGGCGCGTTGTGGATCGAGCTGCGCTGACGCCTGCCATACAGAGCGACAAAAATGATTGGCCGCGGGTGAACACGGATCGACAGGCTCTGTTGATAACCCTATCCGTCACGCCTGCGGCTGGCCGGCGTTCCCTGAACACCTGGAAAGGAATCGGGAGCCGACGATCGCCGGAGAGCCTGACCTGAGCGCAGCGAGTGCATGGCCCCACCCGCCGCGCGCGTGCGCGAGGTTGCGGCACGTCTGAACCGGGACGGCTTCTCGCGGGATCGGTCCCGTCGCTCCTGGAATTATTTTGCGGGACGTTGCCAAATTCTTTCTCCCTGCCCCTGCTGCAAACCCCATGCGGAGAGGTTGGGCACGAAGTTTGCGGCAGCGACAGCCCCTTGCACCGTGGGCGATGCTCCCAAAGACTGAACGATCTAAAGCCAGCCGTAGGAAATCGGACTGCTGTACACTCTCCAGGCAAAAAGCGCGGCCAGAACAACAAGAATAGCGTTCAGCACGGGACTAAAACGCACGGCGACCTGCAATCCCAACAGTACGGTTGTGATCACGATGAAGAGGCAGATACCCGCCAGCCTTTTCCGCCCCAGCCGCAACGGCCCGATTTTCGCCGCAATATCGGTGGGGATGGATTCTCCCTGCACTTGCCCCAGGAGCCCGTCGATGCGCGGCTGCAGGGAGAAATGCACGACTGACAGGAGCCCTGTCAGGATCAACAGGAGAATCAACTTCGCCAGGAGAATCCAGTTGGTGAAAAGAATGGTCCACTGCAAGTTCAGGCCGATGAGCAGCAACCCGGAAGCCAGCACCGTCAGTTGAAACACATAGCACCGTTTGGCCCCCCCTCGAATGATATTCTCAAAGTACAAATCAACGGCCAATGGCGCCTTCCCGAACAGCACGCGTTCGTTTACGACGATGAGATTGAAGAGGGGAATGGCCATGAAAACCACTGCCAGGATGTGCAGGAACTTCAGCAGATCGACGAGAATCATGTTGCGGCCCTCCTCTTATCGGCCAGCATTGACCCGATCCGATATTTCACAGATGCAGTCCCGTGATCGTTGCCGATGGGACCCCCGCGTCCATGATACCCCGTATTCGGGCCATGATATCCGCGTCGATTGGGCCGGTTTGGCGGTTTCCAAAGCGCCGATGGATGGGCGGGGTCGGGTTTTCAACCCTCCGGGCGTAGCGGTGCGACTGGGCAGCCCGAGCTGTTTTTGCATTCACATTAAACGTCTGGAAGGCAGGGTATAGCGCACCGACCAACCGGAGCCCCGGGCCGGACAACGTCAAATCGGGGTCATGAAAAAAAGCCGCACGCTTGGAAAGGAGCACAACGCCCCGATCCCAGAATCCTCTCCCTGCTTGCAGCGAGAGGTGGCCCGCAGGGCCGGAGTGGGTTCTTTGCTGGCAATTAGCAACGAACCTACGAGGTTTTCAACAGAGCATGTTCATCTGCGTCTGGCTGCGTCTGATACTAATTTGCATTCAAGTTGAGTGCAATGATCCACGGCCAAGCGGCGAGCGAGTGAATGCGTTTTGAGTCTGGCTCGAAGGCAGCCAAGGCCTCACACAGGCGGACTTCGACGGCGTCCAGGCGGGCGAAGACCTGATTGTGGAAGGACTTCTCCCGCAGTTCGTCCCAAAGGTGCTCCACCGGGTTGAGTTGCGGCGAATATGCAGG
>JBGPEV010000224.1:0-5610 GCA_041482995.1 bacterium
CGGCGTCCACGCCGATGTCCCGCGCCAACGCCGCGAGGGAAGCGGCGCGGCGCAGGTAGCCGCTCGCCACGTGAGGCCGCAGGCGCAGCGCGAGGGGCCGCACCATGCCCAGCCCATACTTCCAGAGGAAGGGCCGGTCGCAGACCAGCCATGCGGGGATCGCCGGCACCCGCGCATGGGAGCGGTACATGGCGCGCGTGAACTCGTGGTAGGAGACGCCCTCGTTGACGAAGCGCCGCCCCGACCGATTCACGGCGATCAGGCCCGGCTTGGCGCGGTCCAGCACGATGTGCGGATAGACGGCGGTCGTGCCGTCCTTGCGCTGCGCGACCGAACTGGGGAACCAGAGCGCGTTGTCGAAGCCGGGCGGTCCCAGCACGGCGCCCACGGCCTGGGCCAGCGCGAAGGTATCGCCCGTGCAGCCCTCATGGGCCGCCGTGTACTGGGGCGCGGGGTGGGGCAGATGCCGCTCGCGCAGGGCCGCGCTGGCGGGGAATCCGCCGCCGGCGAGCACCACGCCCAGACGCGCCCCCACGCGGCGCTTGCGCCCGCCCACCTCCACCACCAGGCCGGTGACGCGCTCCCCCGCCCTGCAAAGCTGCAGGGTCGTGGCATTGAACCAGACGGGCAAGTGGCGCTCGAGCAGGTTCTTGAACAGGCGCGCCACCAACGCGTTCCCGAGCACCAGCCGCGTGCCGCGCCGGTAGCGCAGCCGGTCCAGCAGGAAGCGCGCCGTGAGCCGGGCGCCCAGCCAAAAGGCGTCGCAGGACTTGCCGATGCGCAGCAAACGCGCCACCTCGCCGCGCGTCACCATCATGCCGCCGAAGAGCATCAGCTCGCGGATCGGCCAGCCCACGCGGTCAAAGTGCGCGCCCAGGGTGCGTCCATCGAAGGGGAGCGGCTCCAACGCCCTGAAGCCCAGCGCGGCGCCGGGAATATCCTGCCGGTAGTCGGGCGCGGCCGCATAGGGCTGGTAGCGGATGTCCGCGCGGTCTTCCAGGTATTGCACCATCTCCGGTCCGCCGGTGAGCAGGGCCTCCCGCATCTGGGGCAGCCCCCGGTCGCCCACCAAGGTATCCAGGTATTGGCGCGCCGCCTGGGCATCGTCGATGCCCAGGCGGCGCTGATAGGGATTGTCCGGAATCCAGACGGTGCCCGAGGAGCGCGCGCTGGTGCCGCCCACCTGGCCGCTGCGCTCGATCAGCAGCGTGCGCTGCCCCTCCAGCGCGCCCACCAAGGCCGCCGTCAGGCCGCCGACCCCGGCGCCGATGACCACCCAGTCGAACTGCTCGTCCCACGGGCCGGATTCCGTGCCGTGTTCCGTCATGACGACCCTTCACCTCGTTCGGACATCCCTGCGTTCGGGAAGCGTTTCCCGGTTTCCCCCGCCGGAGGAATGGGATGTGGACTCGGGTCGCCCAATCGCCGCCCCAAGTCCGTGCATTCGATTCCATGGGGCGACCCCATTCCGTGTCACGGAACTGGAGGGAATAGGGGAGAATTCAACTGCGTTCGGCCCTGGGCCGCCCCTATCCCCGGCCCTTTCCCCCGGCGCGGAAATCTTCGCGTCCATTCCCTCAGCCGCTCCTGGAGTCCCGACCCACTGGGTTTACGTCCCATAACCGCCCTGTTCCGCGAAAGACACCTTCAGCTCCGCCGCCACCGCGGCGAGCCGCTTGTCTCGCGTCCACAGCCGCGCCGGGCCGGCGAGGAAAGCCGAGGCGAGCAGGTGGATGTCGATAAACCCAATGCCCCGTCCCATCAGGGCACGACGCTCGATGAACCTAAGTGCCTCCCGCTCGGTGGCAGTCGGCGCCGCGGGCAAGTCGCCCAGCAGCCGCAGCACCTCTTCCCGGTTCTTGAGATGGCCGCAAGCCAACTCGCCCAACACGAAGGGATGCATCAGCACCTGTCCTTCCTACAGCGCCGCCGCCAGGGCGGGTACGCCTTTGCGCAGGTGGTCAATCCACACCGTGGAGTCGGCCAAGATCATGCGGATTTCGGCCGCCGCCGGGGCACGGGCGCCAAGCCGGGCTCGCTGCCGCCGAGCCGGGCCAGGCGCCGGGCGCTTTCGCGCTCGATCAGGGCGCGCAATCCGGCGTGGATCAAGGCCGTGCGCTCCTCTATGCCGGTTGTGCGCCGGGCTTCCTTGAGCAATTGGCCGTCCAAGTTGATTGTGGTGCGCATGGCCGTCACCTCGTGGTGGGAGGCATCATCCAGTGCATCGTTCTATGCATCATCCGGTGCATCCGCGCAATCCACCCTGGCGCCCGCTTGCGCGCAGGGCCTCCGGCGATCGCCGCGGAAGTGCTTTGCCGCCGGCACGCAAAAGGAATCCCGGGCGGCGGTTCAGTCCGTCGCCGCTTGCAGGCTGCGGAAAAACTGCTTATCCGCAGATTACGCGGATTACGCAGATTGATTTTCGATCCGAACGGCTGAGCGCCCATTCCTTTGCACGTTGCCGGCACAGCGCGGACGGCTTGCCCATCTTCCGCTGGGACCCGCCTGGGGAGCGAATCCGCTTAAACTTCCATCCCGTTGCGCCCTTCGTGTGGACTCCGTGTAGACGGACACGCAGGTCTGAAAAGAATCTGCGTAATCTGCGTAATCCGCGGATTCGCCGTTGTTGGCCCTTCAACTTGGGGTTTTTCCTTGGCCTGCTAGACCTCCGTCACTGGTCGTCAGGGGGAGAGGTCACCACGACGAACCGCAGGTCGGCCATGCCCGTGTTGTAGATGGCGTGCTCCACCCCCGGCGGGATGAAGATCACGTCGTCTTTCTTGACCACCGTGCGCACGCCGTCCAGCTCCATCAGGCCTTCGCCATCCAGCACGTGATAGACCTGCTCCTGGAGCTTGTGGCGATGCGGCTTCACGAAGGCGCGGGGCTGATAGACGGAGATGCGGTAGTCGAGAATCTTGGAGCCGGTCGGCTCCGGTCGCACCAGCATCTTGGAATAGGCGCCGCCGATGTGCTCGGGCGGCTCCTCCCACAGCACCGACGCCGCGGGGCGGATCACCGCCTTGCGTGCGGCGGCTGCCGTGGCCTGGGAATCGGGTCGTTTCATCGTCGGCTCTCCGGTTGGTTTCAGGTTTACCTGCCGGCGGCGGCGCCCGATTGGCGCCGGGCCTGGAGGTAGGCTGCGAGGCCCCGCCGGATGTCGTAGGCGGGCTCGTAGCCGAAGGTCTTGCGGGCGCGCTCGATGCTCAACGCCCCTTTGCGTACCACGGCCACCTGGTCGTTGAAGCGGTAGACACCGGGCCCCACGGACAGGTCGGCGCCCGGCACCAGCTCGCGCACGAGCCGCACGAGATCGGCCACGGTGGCGCTCCGGCCGCTGGCAATGTGATAGGCGTCGAACGGGTGGGAGGGCAGGTCCAGCGCCAGCAGCGTGCCGGAGACGAAGTCGTCCACGTAGGTATGGTCGATCGCCGTCTCCGAACCGTTGGGCAGGTGCAGGGGAACGCCCGCCAAGGCCGCGTCCAGCAGGTTCTTGGGAATGCGGTTGCGGGGCAGTCCCGGCCCGAACACCCACGTGGTGCGCAGGTTGATCGGGTCCAGGCCGTGCAGCGCCCGATAGGTGCGCCCCAGGTGCTCGACGGTCAGCTTGCTGATGCCGTAGGGCATGACCGGCTGCTGCGGGTGCGTCTCGTCGATCGTGTCCGCCTGGAACGGCCCGTAGGTCTCCTCGCTGCTGATGTGCAGCACGCGGCGCGTACCGCTCAGGCGCATCGCCTCGAACACGTTCAGCGCGCCCTCCACGTTCACGCGCATCACGCCGAGCGGGCTGCCCAGGGAATTGACCACGCCCACGATGGCGGCGGCGTGGATCACGGCGGCGGGCCGGGCCGCGAGCATCGCCTGCGCCACATTGGCGAGGTCCGTGACGTCGCCCGGCGCCAGGGTGAGCCGCGGGTGGGCCCGCAGGGCCTCCAAGGCGCCCAGGTTGGCATCGAAGGCGGTCACGGCATCGCCCCGCGCCAGGAGCGCGTGGGTCAAGGCGCTGCCCAGGAATCCGCCGCCGCCGGTGATCAGAACCTTCACGATGCGTTCCCCAAGCGCGCGGTCAGCCGCGATTCCCCGCCCCGGGCCGGTAGGGCTTGCCGAACACGGGCTCCTTGTGGGGCGTCGGCGGAAGCGCCCAGGTGCCGGTGGCGGGCGGGCGGATGTTCGCATCCACGTGGACGTCGAGCAGCCACGGTTTGTTCGATTTGACGGCGTGCTCCAGGGCGCCCTTGAAGTCCTCCCCGGTCTTGACGGTCACAGCGTCCACGCCATGGGCGCGGGCCAGCGCTGCGAAGTCCGGGTTGTAGGGCAATTCGCCCTGGTAGAAGCCCGTGCCGATTTCCCGCCCGCCGAACAGTCCGTATTGAATGTCCCGGATGGCGCCCCAGGCGAAATTGTTCCACACCACCCAGACCGCCGGAATGTTGTATTCCACGGCGGTGCAGAGCACGTGGGGCGTCATGGTGAATCCGCCGTCGCCGACGATGGCGACGCAGGGGCGGTCCGGCGCGGCCAGCTTGGCGCCCAGGATGCCGCTCACGCCGAAACCCATCGCCGAGAAGCCCCAGGCATTGAGCATGGTCTGCGGGCGGCGGGCCTTCCAGAACTGCATGAACCAGTTGTGGTGCACGCCCGAATCCAGGCTGATGATCGCGTCGGCGGGCAGGACCGCGCCCACGTCGGCCACGACCCGCTCCGGGCGCAAGGGACTGGAATAGACGTCGAAGTTGGGCCGCGTATAGGCGTCCCATTCCTTGGTCCAGGCGGCGATGGACTTGTGCCATTCCGCCAGGCGCTGCGGGCCTGCGCCGGGCTGGCGCTCGAGTTCCGCCAGAAGCTGCGCCAAGAACGTGCGCGCATCGGCGACGAGGCCCAGCGTGGGCGGATAGTTGCGCCCGATCTCCCCCGGATCGACGTCCACGTGAATGAGCCGGGTCTGGGGAAAGTTCCAGGAGTAGCCGGGAATCCACGAGGACGAGGAGCGGTCGTCGAAACGGGCGCCGATGGCCAGCACCAGGTCCGCGTGCCGGCCGGCCTCGTTGGCGGGATAGGCGCCGTTGCGGCCGATGAACCCGAGCGAGAGCGTGTCGTTCATGTCCAAGCAACCCATGCCGTTGGGCGACGACACGACCGGGATGCCCGTGCGCCGCGCGAAGGCGGTCAGTTCCCGCGCCGCCTCCGAGAGCGTGACGCCGTGGCCGATGAAGAGCACGGGCCGCTTCGCCTCCCCGATCAGCCGCAGCACCTCCGCCAGATCCTGCGGCGCCGCCCCGGGGCGCTGGCTCACCGGCCCTGCGCCGGCGGCCTCCAATTGCACGTCCGCCGACTCCTGGAACACGTTGAACGGCACGTCCAATTGCACCGGCCCGGGCCGGCCGGAGAGCATGGTGGTGTGGGCTTGCCGCAGCGCCAGCGGCAGCATGTCCACCCGCGTGGGCTGGAACGAACGTTTGACGACGGGCCGCACCATGGACGGGAAATCCGCCTGGTTGTGCCGGTGGATTTCCTGGAACGGCCCCCGGTTGAACTGGCCCGTGGGCACGTTGGCCGTGATGGCGAGAAAGGCCGACGAGTCCGCGAGCGCGTTGGCGAGCGCCATCACCA
>JBGPEV010000225.1:0-5591 GCA_041482995.1 bacterium
GGCACGCTGGAGGAAGTCTTCGGCGCCGGCACCGCGGCGGTGATCTCGCCGGTGGGCCTGCTGCAATACAAAGGCAAGGACATGACCATCTCCGACGGCAAGACGGGCCCGCTGGCCCGCAAGCTGTTCGACGAGATGACCGCGATCCAATGGGGCAAGCGGCCGGATCCCTTCAACTGGATCCACCGCGTGCCCATTCAGGCCCAAGCGGCCGCCCTGCCCCGCGCCGCGGGGTAGAATCCCCGCGCACCGCGCGGGCGCCATCCCCCGTTGGGCACCTTCTCCAGGGCCGAATTTCCGGCGTGGAGAAGGGAGCTTCCAAATGCTCCGTGGTGCTGCCTTCTCCAAGCCGTGCGGTTTGCGGCTTTGAAGAAGGGCCGGGAACGCGCCCTCAGTTCTGCATCTTGAGCAGGCTGAGTTTGTTGAGCACCAGTTCCGAGACCAGGCGGTTCTTTGCGGTGGGCAGGGCCACCTCTTCGCCATTGAGGTAGAGGGATACGCCCTGTGACTTGCCCACGGTCAGGCGGATTTCCTCGTTCGCCTCGAAGGTCAGGGTCTCGGCGGGATGAATGAGCACCTCCACGGCCGGCTGACGGTCCGTGGCCATGCGCACCCAGGTATCCTCCAGGCCCCGCACGGTGAGGCGCAGATTGGCCCGCGGTTCCGCGGCGGCGGTTGGGCGCCCGGGAGCACCCGGTAGCGCGGACTGTCCTGGGCCAGGCGCCGCCGGTGCCGCCGGTGCGGCAGGGTTGGCAGGGGCTGACGGAGCGGGGGCCGCCGGCGTGGCGGCCGGAGCGGGCGGGGTATCGCTGGACGTCGATACCCGCACGACCAGGTAGGCGACCCACGCCACCAACAGCACCAGCGCGCCGATCAACAGCCACTTGGTCCAATTGGTCTTTTCGGTCTCCATCCCCAGCAGCTTGTCCGTCGTGGCCGACGTGAGCGGCTGGAGCAGGGGCCCCGACTGCTGGGTCTGGCCCAGTTCCGTCATGGCTTCGGTAAACTCGTGGTCGTCGACGCCGAGGGTCTGCATGTAATTGCGCATGAACCCGCGCACAAAGGTGAGGGCGGGCAGCCCATCCGTCACGCCTTGCTCGATCTTGTCCAGATACGCGCTGTGGATGCGGGTGCGGGTCGCCACATCTTGCAGAGTAAGACCTTGGCCCTCGCGCGCGGCCTTCAGGCGGCGCCCGATTTCCACCAACAGTTCTTGCTGCTTCTCAGTGTGTTGCGGCATGGACACGGCGAATGGGGGTCTGCGATCGAGGCTAGCGTTGGGCGTTGACGTACCGGCCGATAATGGGTTCCAGATCCCGTTTCACCTGCTCCGGCACGCGGTCGAGCGGTGTCAGGATCGCAAATTTCAGGGCGTCCTGGGCGGCACAGGGCTGCCCGGGCTGCAGGGCGGCGATCGTGCCGGACAGCAACTTCTTGGAAGCGGCGATGTTCTTCCGCATCACTTCCAGCACGGCCTCCACGCTCACTTCCGCCTCGGTCTCGTGCCAGCAATCGTAGTCCGTGGCGAGGGCGATGGTGGCGAAGCACATCTCCGCTTCGCGGGCCAGCTTGGCTTCGTGCAGATTGGTCATGCCGATGATCGTGCCACCCCACGAGCGGTAGAGATGGGATTCCGCCTTGGTGGAGAATTGCGGGCCCTCCATGCACACGTACGTGCCGCCCCGGTGTGCCGTGATGCCCAGCGTGCGGGCGGTCGCACTCAGCACGTCGACCATTTCAGCGCACACTGGATTGCCGAACTGCACGTGGCCCACAATGCCCTGGCCGAAGAAGGTGGACTCGCGGTGAAAGGTCCGGTCGATAAACTGGTCCGGGAAGACCAGATCGCCGGGTTGGATCTCCTCCTTCAGGCTGCCCACGGCGGAGACCGAAATCAGGTGGGTGACCCCCAGCTTCTTCAGCCCCCACACATTGGCGCGGAACGGCACTTCCGTGGGGAGCAGCCGGTGCCCCCTGCCATGGCGGGGCAGGAACACCACCTCCTTGCCATGCAGGGTGCCGGTCGTGAACGCATCGGACGGCTCACCGAAGGGGGTGCTGAGCCGCTGCTCGCGCACGCTCTGGATCCCCTCCAGATCGTACAACCCGCTGCCTCCAATAATGCCGATTTTCATGGTCGGTTCCGGACCCGATTCGCCCGGATTCCCCGCGGAAGGTCGCATGCAGGTGGGATTCGGTGGTTGCCGGGCGGCAATCGCTAGTGGCGAGACACGGAATCGAACCGCGGACACGAGGATTTTCAGTCCTCTGCTCTACCAACTGAGCTATCTCGCCCTACACCAAGGAAGAACCTTGCAGCACCGCTCTTACCCTGTCAAGGGCGAGCCTTGTCCATTGCCCGTCTTTGCCCGTGGGGCCGCAAAGTCCCGGCCGGGGCAGCGGCCGGGCGAAAGGCGGGTGAGACCCGGCGCCCAGGGCGCGGCAGGCTCCGTACCGGCGGTCTCTGCTAAGGAGGATGGAACCCGGAGCCGCGACGGCCCCGGGCGCCGCCGGACTATCCCCGCTGGTTACGGGTAGGAGAACGACTGCCCGCAGACGTTGCTGGTGAAGGAATACGTTGGGCCAGCAGCGTATGAGAAATCCATCGTGAATGCGCAACTAAACGACACGGGCGTGCTGTAAGACTGGCCGTTCACGGAAATACCCGGGCTGCTCATGTTGTAGGTGCCATAGCCCGTGGTCGTGTCGATACTCCCCGCCATGCTCACCGGTCCGATGATGACGACCTCGTTCGTCGTCGGCGTTGTACCGGTGTCGCAACTCTTGAAGAACAGAGCCACGGAGTACGTGGTGGGCGGCGTCTGGGAATAGTTGCCCGTGATGTCGATCGTGCCGGCAATATTGCAGGGAATGCCTGACGCGCCGGTGTTATCGATCGTACCCCCTCCACCGCTCGTGCTCAGCGCACTGGCCATCGCCGGAAAAACGCTGTTGTAGATCGTCAGCGCCGTGCTCGTGCAGGTGGCCGCCGTGCCGCACGCGGCGGTCGTGGCCGTGCCCGATGAATTGCCGCTGTCGCCGCTCCCGCTACCGCCGCCGCCCGCGCCATTGCTATTGCCGCATGCCGCCAGCGCGAGCAGTGCCGCGCCGGCCAGCAGCGCCGTTGCTGCCCGCGGCCGCCGCACCGCCCTGCATCCGCGTTTACTCATGACTGCTCTCTTCGGGTGCCGTTCCGTACCATAAGAACTGTGGCGGAAAAGTTCCCTGCGTCCCGGACATCCTGAGCTAGACCGCGGGCGGCGTCAACGGGTGCTTGGCGTCTGCCGTGGTTTGACCTGTCCGGGTGGGCGCGCTACGGTTTCGTCGGGCCGTCGGCGCCCACGCCGCCATTCTGCTCCGCCCCGATCGCGTCCATAGTGCCGCATGTTCAAGGTCTTCAACTTCCGCAACTTTGACCCCGCCGCGCGGCATGCCGTGGTGACCATCGGGAACTTCGATGGGGTGCACGTCGGGCACCAGGCGCTGATCCAGCGCGTGGTGGAGGAGGCGCGCGTGCTGCAGGCGGCCGGGGTGCTGCTCACGTTTCAGCCCCATCCCCAAACGGTGCTGCGCAACGATCCCGTGCCGGTCATCAGCAGTCTGCCCTTGCGGCTGCGGTTGTTCGAGCGGCTGGGCCTGGACATGGCCTGCATCATTCCCTTCACCGCGGCGTTCGCCGCCAAGTCCGCCCAGGAATTCGTGGACGAGTACTTGTTCGGCCAATTCCAGGTGAAGAAACTGATCATCGGCTACGACTTCGGCTTTGGCCGCAACCGGGAAGGGTCGGCCGAGGTGTTGCTGCAGTTGAGCCGCCAGCACGGATTCATGTTCGAGGTGTTTCCCGCGGTGGCCCTGGAGGGGCAGACCGTGAGCAGCCGGGTCGTGCGCGAGTTGCTGGCCACCGGCGACTTTGCCCGGGCCGCCCGCCTGCTGGGGCGCCCCTACAGCATCCTGGAGCCCGTGGCCGCCGGCCAGCAGCGCGGCCGCACCCTGGGCTTCCCCACGGCCAACCAGGTGCCGGCCGAACCGCTGCCTATTCCCTTCGGCGTCTACGCCGTCGAGGCGCTGCTGGGCGAGGAGCGCTTGGGCGGCGTGGCCAACTACGGCATCCGCCCCACCGTGGGCGCCCCCGGCCCCGTGCTGGAAACCCACCTCTTCGACTACTCCGGCGACCTCTACGGGCAACTCCTCGAAGTGCTCCCCCGCCACAAGCTGCGCGACGAACAGAAGTTCCCCTCCCTCGACGCCCTCAAGGCGCAAATCGCGTTGGACCTGGCCGAAGCGCGGCGGGTGCTGGACGCGGAGTAGAAGGCGCGGATTCATTAAACATGGTACGCTCTTTATTGAATCTGCGACATTTCGCGACGCTGATGCATTCAGCGCCGGTGTCCGCGATTGTTCTCCGGCGGCTCAGGGAATGCGACCGGCGTTTCATTCCTGCAACCCGAGCAATGGATCCATTGGTTTCAAAAGGGGGAACCTATGACTTTCCGAAAATTGGCGTTCGCATTGATTCTGATCTTGGTATTGCCCGCCGGTTTCGCAACGGCCACCCCAAAGCAGGGCTTCGGATTGTTCGGCGGCTTTGCCTCCCACACCTCCAATGTGGAAATCACCAAGGGGGTATTGGATGGCCTCAAGGTGGATGTCAGCAGCTCTGGACTGAGCTTCGGCGTCGACTATCAGTTGCCCGTCGCGGACGCGGTTTCCATCAACTTCTTCCTGGACAGTTCCTCGGAATCCGCCAGCGGCAACAACGGCTTCAGCGCCGACGCTGCCGGGCACGGCATCCTCGGGGTGGAGGGGCGCTACTGGATGGACGCGCTGTTCGTGGGCGCCCACGTCGGCAGCTATTCCGAGGTCTTTACCACCACCAGCAATGGTGTCTCCAGTTCCATTTCCGGCGCGGGCACTGGCTTCGGCGTTTCCGTCGGCTGGACCAATGACAGTGGCCTATTCGTGACGGGTCAGTACGACAAGGCCAACATCGCCTACAGCGACGCCACGTCGGCCCTGACCGGCTTGCGGCTCCAGGTCTGCTACCGCTGGGGTAAGTGATCCACGTCCCCGCGCCACAGCCGTGCCCTCCGTAGCGGCGGCGGCGCGGGGAACAAAATGCGGACAAGCATCGCGACCATTATTGTGGTAAGGAACGGGCGTTCCTGGACGGTCAAAGGCGGAGTGGCAGCGACCGCGCCGGGTGTGTGTGACTCTTTCATCAACACTACAAGGAGTGACTCATGAATTCAAAAGGAGCAACCCCATGATTCTGCTGAGACACTCCACGACCACTCTTGCGGTTCTCATGCTGGCGGTGTCACTGACCTCCTGTGCAACAATGTTCAATTCTGGAACCCAGACTGTCCAGGTTCGACCGACGAGGATTCCAGGACATGACGAAATTCGCAACCTGCGAGTTGAGGTGAAGGGGCCGCGAGGCACATTTGAGACTTCGATTCCAGGGACTGTCGTCCTAGAGCCGGCCAACGACATCGAAATTCGCGTGACTGAGCAGTGTTTCGAGCCAACATTAGTGAAAGTCGGGGCTTCTATCACACCATCTTATTGGGCCAACATCCCAGGAATTTTCA
>JBGPEV010000226.1:0-5590 GCA_041482995.1 bacterium
GGTGCGTCGCGAAACTCGCCGCACCCGCCGCTCTCAGCATCTGCTTCGCGCCATTGCCAACCGCTGCGCCCTCCCTCTTTTTTGACCAAAATAGGACATTGCTTATGCAGTCATCATTAGCTGATCAATTGCAGCACGTCGTTGTAGGTCACGACGAGGATCAGCAGGATCAGCAGGGAGAAGCCGATCACCTGGGCCCGCTCCCGCACCTTTGCGCTCAAGGGGCTGCCCTTGAGCAACTCCACCCCCAGCAGCGCGATGTGCCCGCCGTCCAGCACGGGCACCGGCAGCAGGTTGAAGATGCCCAACTGCAGGCTGATCACGGCCATGAGGAACAGCAGCGTGTCGATCCCGCTGCGGGCGGCTTCGCCGATCACCACGCCGATCTTAACCGGCCCGCCCAGGGCATCCAGGGAGCCGCGCCCCGTCACCAGGCGGGCCAGGAAGGAGAACGTGCCGGTGGTGAGTTGCACCAGGCGCTCCGTCCCGCGCTGAAAGGATTCGATCACGCCGTAGCGCTCCCGGTGCGTGCCGGGAGAAATGCCCACCAGCCACGTTCCACCTTGGCGGGTGGGCGTGACGGTGAGGGTCTTGCGGGCGCCGTTGCGGTCCACTTCCAACTGGATCGGCTTGCCGGCGCCCTTCTGGATGGCGGCCGGCATTTGTTCCCACTGGGTGACGGGCGCGCCGTCAATGGCCACGATGCGATCGCCCACTGCCATGCCCCCGGCCTGGGCGGGGGAACCGCTCGAGAAGGCGCCGACGATGGGCGCGACCAGCGGCTTCCACCCGAAGGGCTCCTTGCCGGCGAAGGCGAGTCCAGTCGTCGTCAACTCCACCGGCTGGCCCTTGCGTTGTACCGTGAGCTGGACGTCGCCGCCGCTCATGCCCTGGTCGCCAATCGCCTGATCGACGGCCGACCAAGTCGGCGTCGCGGTGTTCCCCACGCGGACGATCCAATCGCCCGGTTGAAAGCCGGTGCGCGCGGCCGCGCTGGCCGGCAGGACGTCGGCGATCATGGCCGGCTCCAGGCGATACTTGGGGGTCTCCACGCCCAGCATGAACACGACCGGCATGAGCAGGAAGGCCACGAACAGGTTCATCGCCGGGCCGGCGGCCAGGATGTAGAAGCGCTGCAGCTTGGTCTTGGAGGCGTAGTTGCGGGGATCGTCGGGGTTTTCATCGTCCAGATTCTGCCCTTCGAGCTTCACGTACCCGCCCAGGGGAATCCAGGAAACCATGTATTCGGTCTCGCCGATCGTCTTGCCCCAGAGCCGGGGCGGGAAGCCGATCGAGAAGCGCTGCACGCGCACGCCCACGTGGCGGGCCGCCAGGTAGTGCCCCAGTTCATGAACGAACACCAAGATGCTGAGCACGATAATGAACGACACGAGGGTCAACAACATACGGTCCTTGCCTCTTCGATGAGGGGGCGCGCCGCAGCGCGGCCCCATTCGTCCGCCGCGATGGCATCTTCCACGGAGCGCACTTCTGTCAGGAAAGGCGGCGCCACGCAGGGCGGCGCAGTGCGCCGATCCAGGGTCTGCTCCAGATGCGCCATGACTCCCTTCAGGATACCGGCAATATCCAGGAAAGGGAACGCGCCGTCCAAGTAGGCCGCGACAACCGATTCGTTCGCTCCGTTGAGCGCGGCGGGAGCGCCGCCGCCCAGTTGCAACGACCGCAGGGCCAGGTCCAGACAGGGATAGCGGCCTTCCGCGGCCTCCTGAAATTCGAGTCGGCCGACTTGCGCCAGGTTCAAGCGCGGCAGGTCCAGGTGGAGGCGATCCGGATAGGCCAGGCAGAAGGCGATCGGCGTGCGCATGTCCGGGAGCCCCAGTTGGGCAATCACCGAGCCGTCCACGAACTCCACCAGCGAATGGACGATGCTCTGGCGGTGGATCAGCACGGAGATCCGTTCCGGCGGCAGGCCGAACAGCCAGCGGGTCTCGACCACCTCCAGGCCCTTGTTCATCATCGTGGCCGAATCGATGCTGATCTTGGGTCCCATTTTCCAATTGGGGTGATTGAGGGCTTCCTCCCGGGTCACGGAGGCGAGGCGCTCCACGGGCAGATCGCGGAAGGGCCCGCCGGAAGCCGTCAGCAGGATGCGCTCGACCTGGCTGGCCGGGGCGCCCCGCAGGCACTGGAAGATCGCGTTGTGCTCGCTATCGACGGGAAGCAGCTCGCTGCCGGTTTCGCGGGCCAGGTTCATCATCAACTCGCCGGCGAGCACCATCACCTCCTTGTTGGCCAGCGCCACCTGCTTGCCCGCTTGGATGGCGGCATGGGCGGGGCGCAGGCCGACGGCGCCCACCATGCCGGCCACGACCTGGTGCACGCGCGGGTCGGTGACGGCCTCCAGCAGCCCCGCCATGCCGGACGCGATGGCGGTGCGGCCCTGGCCCGGGCGGCGGCGGCGCAACTCCTCCGCGCCCGCCGCATCGAAGACCACGGCCAGCGCGGGCTGGTGGGCCTCGATCTGCGCGGCGAGCCGGTCGATGTTGGAGTGGGCGGCCAGGGCGTGGACGCGGTACCGGCCCGGAAAGCGGGCCACCACATCGAGCGCGTTCCGCCCGACGGAGCCGGTGGAACCGAGGATCGTGAGCAGTTTTTCGGCCATCGTGAACCGCCCCGGCTGGGCGCAGGGAGGGGGAACCCCGCCCCCGCTTTGCCCCGGCGCCTACAGGTAGAAGAACCAGAGAAAGTAGTAGAAGAACGGCGTGGCCAGCAGGTAGGAATCCATGCGGTCCAGCAGACCGCCGTGACCGGGCAGGAAGTGGCCGGACTCGTCGGCCCGATTAAGGCGCTTCAGCTTGGATTCCAGCAAGTCGCCCGCCTGGCCCACGGCCGCGAGCACGACGCCCATGATCAACAGCTCCCCGACGCCGAAGGCCAACACGCCGCCCCCCAGCCAGGTCCAGGAGATGAGCCCGCCCACCATGCCGCCCGCCAGCCCACCGATGGAGCCTTCCACGGTCTTGTTGGGGCTCACCTCGGGCAGCAGCGGCCGCTTGCCGAACAGGCTGCCGACCAGGTAGGCCGCCGTGTCGTTGAGCGTGATGACCAGAACGAGGAAGTTCACGGCGCCGCGCCCATCGGGCAGCTTGATCAGCAGGCACATGTGGTTGATGAACCACGGGATGAGCACCAGCCCCAGCAGGGCCGCGCCGGCGTGCTGCAGTTCCCGCGGGGTTTCGCGCGGACCGCGGAACCAGACGAAGTACACGGCGATCAGGGTCGCCACGAACAGCATGAATTGCAGGCCATTGTGGCCGGCGACCGGGTTCTCCGCGAACAGCACGCCCAGGCCCATCAGGCCGGCGCCGGTCATCAGCGGGGCATAGGGCAGCCCGGGACCCATGCCCTCCTCCACCATCTTGAGGTACTCGTGCAGGCCGTACATCCCGGCCCCGGCGATGGCCAGCACGATGATGAACTTGGGCGCGAAGGCAACCGCCAGTAAGATCACCACGAGCGCGGGGACGCCCGCGAAGAGCCGGGTCTTCAAGTTGGCGGCCCAGGCACGGTTCTGTTCCAACGCCGCCAGGAAGCGGTAGTTGCCCCCCTCTCCCGGAACGGCATCGTCCGGGCGGCCGAAGACCATCCGTTTGGGTTGTGGGTCGAAATCCGACATACCTTCCTGTCTACCCGTGGAATCCCATGAACCGCAAGCTGGATGCTTCCGGCGTGGCGGCATCCTCAGCCGCCGGCTGCGGCGCACCCGGAGCGGCTAGCGGAGGAACGACTCCGACAGGCTGGGGCGCACCGCCACGACTCCCCCATCGATGGTGAACACCTGGGGCTCCTTGCCATCCTGGGGATAGACGACTTGCACGTTCTGCACCGGGCCCAGGAAGATGATGTGCACGGCGTCCCGCGTGCCCACCAGCAGCCGGCCGACCCCCGCGACCCCCCGGATGATCGTATCCCGGTTGATCTGATGTCCATCGCCGACCGATGGCAATACCGTATACCCATTGCGGAAAAACAACGACAGGAGGAACGGTTGCACCCGTTGCTCGAACTGCCCCGCGACGATCGCCTGCCGCAGCAGGGTATTCTGCGTCAACTGGCTCTCCCAGCCCAACTGGTCGGCGATACCGGCCAGATATTGGCTGACGCTGCCCGGCGGCGCCCGGGCGCTGATGACCCGCAGCACACCTTCGGCGAAGGGGTCCTGCCCCGCCGGCAGGTCCGGCGCGGTCGACTTGCTGAACCATCCGCACCCCGCCAAAAGCAGCGTGGCGAGGATGCAGGCGGCGGCCCACCGTCGCCCAGGCCCTGCGCTGGGGACGGTCCAATCCGCGCAACCGCCCGCGCGGCGTGCCGGCTCGGCACGGAAGAGGGCAGCGAGGAGAGAGGTGAGCGAGCGGCGCATGGATGACCCGGGGAGCCTACGATCACGGCGTTCATTATCCGTATCAGTCCGATCCCCACCGGGCAAGGCCGGCGCAGTCCGGTTGGGGGGGAGCGGAGTGCCGCTGCTGGGCGCACGCGGGTCACGCAGGAGCGTGCGGGGAGTCGGGAGTTCGTGTTGCCCATCCCGGTCTGCAACGCCCGGAGTCTGGGGCGCGGAACGGCACTTGCGGCGGCTGGCGATTTCCCCGCCACTTGTGCCATAATCCAGACCCGGGGCAGGAATCTTCTCCTCAACGCCCTGTTCCGATAGCGCAAACTCGCAGGCAATCCATCGTGATGATCAGCGGAAAGTCCAAGCGCCGGCTGGTATTTGTTGAAGCAGACAACATCGCCAGCGATTTCATGCTGCTTTCCGGCAAGGTGCCCGAATTCATCCAGGAAACCGGCCTGGAGGGGGTGGTTCCCCCCCAGCAAATCAGCGAGAAGATCCAGACGCTGCACCGATTGAGCGTGGACGACTACATCAAGCAAACCGTGCTGCCGTCGGAGTATCCCAAGCGCAAGAATGCGCCGGAAGTGATCCGGTCGCTGGGCGGGGAGATCATCTACGAGGTGCATGACGGCCCGCTCTACCTGGCCGAGATGAACATCGCTCACCGTGAGCGGAGCCGGCGCATCCTGGTGCTGGCCCAGAACCGCAAGAGCCGCAACGGGGTCTGGTTGCCCAAGCACCACCGCAAGGCCACCCAACTGCTCCGCTTCTACGCGCCCTACTCCCTTCCCGTCGTCACGTTCATCGATACCCCCGGCGCCGACGCCGGAGAGGATGCCAACCGGCACAACCAAGCCCATGCCATATCGGAATTGATCGCCGAGATGGCCAATCTGACGGTGCCCACGGTCGGCATCGTGTTTGGAAACGGTTACAGCGGCGGGGCGATCCCGCTGGCGACGACCAATGTGCTGCTCTCGGTGCGGGATGGGGTGTTCAACACGATCCACCCCACCGGCCTGAGCGAGATTGCCTACAACTACAACCTGTCATGGCAGGAATGCGCCAAATACATCGGGGTCTCGGCGTTTGAACTGTGCCAGGCCGGCTATTTGGACGGCATCATCGACTATTCGCCGAGCGACAGCGATTCGCCCCGTGCGATCGCCAGCGCCATCTTTTCGGCGGTGGACCGCGTGGAGGCCAACGCCCTGACGTTTCTCCGCGACGCGGATA
>JBGPEV010000227.1:0-5569 GCA_041482995.1 bacterium
AGCAGGCTCACTTCCGGGTAGCGCGGGTTCAGCGTGGCCAGCTTGCGGGCGACCGCTTCCCCATAGCCCCAGCCGTGTTCGGCCCCTTCGGAGATGGCCCGGTTGATCAGCACGCCGGTTTCCTCCACGAAGCCGAACATGCCCGTCTCCAGGTGCGCCGCCACGTCTTCCGACGTGCGGCCCCACATGGCGGCCTCGAAGTCGTGGATGGCGCCCGCGCCGTTCATCGCCAGGCAGCCGATCGCGCCCCGCCGCATCAGCTCCACCAGCAGCGGCGAGAGGCCCGTCTTGACGAGGTGCGCCCCCATCAGCACGATCACCTTGCGCTTGGCCTTGAGGACGTCGGCGGTCTGGCGCGCCAGCAGCTTCAGATCCTTGGCCACCAGGATGTCGGGCAGCCCTGCGAAGAAGCGGGCAAAGGAGTCGTCGTCCAGCGTCACCCGGCCGAACATTTCCACGCCGACCTTGGTCGGCCGCTCCGCGAAGGGCTTGCGCTTCACCCCGCGCACGTCCAGCTCCCGGTACTTGCTGCCGTCTTTGGCCATGGATCAAGCCGAGTGGATGAACTGCCTGACCACCAAGAGTTGTTGCTCCGCTCTTTGCGATCTATCTGCGCCGTGCACAGCCGACTGCCAATTTTCGATACCGCGCGCGCCACGCATGATCGCTGAACGTCCTTCACATCCGTTGTATTTCAACCTGTGTAGTTCTTGGTGTCTTGGTGCCTTGGTGGTTCGGCGGTTTCCGTTCACGAAAGGCCGACCCGCTTGCGGGCGCGCAGGGTGACTTCCTGGGCCACCTTGCGGGCCTTGGCGCCCCCTTTGGCCAGGATGGCCTTCAGGCCCGCCTCGTCCTTGCGCAGGGCGAAGTATTTGTCGCGGAAGGGCGCGATCTCGCGGTTGATCGCTTCGAACGCGGCCTGCTTGATCTCGCCATAGCCCATGCCGCCCGCCCGGTAGCGCTCCGCCCACCCGGCCTGCTCGGCGGGCGCCGCGAAGTGCTTGTAGATCTGGAACACGTTGCACGTGTCGGGGTCCTTCACGTCCGCCACGGTCTTGGAGTCGGTGACGACGCGCATCACCGCCTGGCGCAGCGCCTTCTCCGTGCTGAACAGGGGGATCACGTTGCCGTAGGATTTGCTCATCTTGCGGCCGTCCAGGCCCGGAATGACGGCCACGGTCTCCTCGATGCGCGGCTCCGGCAGGATGAACGTCTCCCCGTAGACGTGGTTGAAGCGCTGGGCCATGTCGCGCGTCATCTCCAGGTGCTGCTTCTGGTCCCGGCCCACCGGCACCTCGTGGGAATCGTAGATGAGGATGTCCGCCGCCATCAGCACGGGGTAGAGGAACAGGCCGGCGTGGATTTCCTCCTCCTTGGCCTTGGCATCCTTGTAGGCGTGGGCCTGCATCAGCAGCCCCAGGGAGGTCACGTTGCTCAGCAGCCAGGTGAGTTCGGTCACCTCGGGCACGTCCGACTGGCGGAAGAACGTGTGCCGGTCGAAGTCCATCCCCAGCGCCGCGAAGGTGGCTACCAGGTCGAAGGTCTGCTCCTTCAACTCCCGGGGGTCCTGCACCGTCGTCAGCGCATGGTAGTCCGCGATGAAATAGAACAGGTCCCGCGAATCCTGCAGGGCCAGGGCGGGTTTGAGGAAGCCCAGGTAGTTGCCCAGGTGCGGATTGCCGGTGGGTTTGATGCCGGAAAGGCTGCGTCTGCGTTGGGCCATGCGCCGCAAGAAAGGGAACGGGATCGGTCGTTGAGGCGGCTCCCGCACTCCAGGTGCGGCCCCGCCGGCGGCGGAGGGGCGGGAGGCGCCGGCGGCTCCGCGCGGAATGCATCTCCCGGCGCGCGCCGCCGACGGGTTACGCTATCAGCCGGCCTGGGGAAAGGGAAGCCGGAGCCATGGTTCGCCGGCGCGCCCGGGGATCGACCCCCGGACCGGATGCGGCTGAAAGCCATGGGCGACGGGCAGCGGCCCTGCGCGCCCGTGCCGCGCGGACCGTGTCCCTGCCAACCCCGCCCTGGAGGCCCGCCCGACGTTGGCGGCGCCGGCGGCGCGGCCGGCGGAATGGGGAGATGGGGATGCAGGCCCGTCTAGGATCGGGAACCGATGCTGGCGGACCTCCAGCGGCGGTGGGAAGATGAACGGGAGTCGGCGCAGTGCCCGCGATCCAGTTGGAGCGGGTCCCCATCCCGACCCGGCACCCCCTTCCCGCCTAGGAGAAGGTGCGCTTAGGGCGAGGAGAGGGCGTGCGGCTGGCGGGCGCGCAGGCGCCACGGCTCGTTTCCGGAGCCTCCAAACCGCGCGGGGTCTCCCCGGCCGGCAAGAGTTGAGCAGGACATGATGAAGAACCCGAGAACGGGCTGGTTCTGGCGGACTGTCGCGGAGTTGGAGGAGTCCAGCCCGGCCAGCGGCGCGTTTCTCAAGAGAATCTTCATCCAGTACGGCGTTCCCTTCAACCTGGCGATCGGCGTGCGCGTGGCCGCCGTGACCGCGGACGGACAGGGCTTCAGGCTCAAGCTGCCCTACCGGCGCCGGAACACCAACGTGGAGGGCACCGTCCACGGGGGGGTGATCACGGCCTTTGCCGAGACCGTCCTGGGGGTCTCCGTGTATTGGCAATTTCCTCCGTCCTCCATCAGCATGGTGACTCGGGAAATCGCGGTCGCCTTCCTGGCGCCGGCAAAGGGGGACCTGTTCATTGATTACCGGTTGGAGGCACCGGACCGGGAGAAGATCCTGGCGGACCTGGCGGCCCTGGGGCGCTGTGAAATCCAGTTTACGTGCCGGGTGATCGACCGGGAAAAGCAGGCGATTGCGCAACTGAGGGCCTCCTTTGCCATCAAGAAGCGGCAGGCAACGCACGCTCAAGACCGAGCCGGGGCGCCCCATGCCGGCAATTGAAGGCTTCTCCCCGGTGCTGCTCGTCCGCAGCGGTTGACTACTGCGCGTTGGCGAGGACCGGTCGGATTGATGCCGCCGGCGTGGGCTGGAGGAGTTCACGCAGCCCCAAGGAGGCCGCCGTTGTTCCCCCCTCCCCTGCCCGCGGCCGGCACCGGGGGCGCCAGCAGATCGGGGTTGGCCGCGGACCGCCAGGCCCATCCCCAGGCGGTCCCACGAGCGCCGAGGACCCGCCGGCGGCGGCGGGGTTACCCTGTACATCTCCGCGGCGCCTTGGCTATACTCAGGCCGACTTTGGGGGAGCAATGTATTTCCGGGCGGAACCGCGGCGCGTCCGCGGGGGTGGGGTTTTTGCGCCCATCCGGCGCTGATCTGTCGGCGCCTCCCGCCATCCCGCCACGGCGGGACAGGACATCCGGCGCCAAGGGGTTGGCGCCTGCGGCGCGCTACCGCGCCCCGGGAGGAATCATGGCAATCGTCACCATCACGCGGGGACTGCACAGCGGGGGAGAGGCCATGGCGCAATCCATCGCCCACCAACTCGGCGCCCGCTGCGTCAGCAGCGAGGTGCTGCGCGAGGCGGCCAAGCACTACAATCTGCCGGAGGAAAAGGTCGCCGCGGTGTTCGAGGGCACGCCCGGATTCTGGGAGCGCATGACCGAGAGCCGGCGCATCTACCTGGCCTACGTGCAGGCCCAATTGGCGGAGTGGGCCAAGGACGACGCGCTGGTCTACCACGGCAACGCGGGCCAGGAGTTGCTGCGCGACGTGCCCCACGTGCTGAAGGTGCGCATCATGGTGCCCAAGGACCGGCGCTCCCAGATCATCCGCGAGAAGTTCAATTATACGCTGGAGCAGGCCGCCGCCTTCGTGGAGAAGATCGACGACGAGCGCAGCAAGCGCATGCGCTACCTGTACAACCAGGATTGGCGCGACCCGAACCGGTACGACGTGACGTTCAACCTGGAGCGCCTGCCCATGTCCTACGTGGAGGATTGGGTGCTGGCCTTGGTCAAGCGCCCGGAGTTCACCTTGGACGCCGCCAAGCGCACGGCCTTCCAGGACTTCCTCGTCAGGAGCCGCATCTATGCCCTGCTGGCCGCCTCGCTCGTGGGGCGGTTGAGCCTGATCACCGTGACCGTAACCAACGGCGTCGTGCGCCTGCAGGGCACGCTGACCTCCAACGAATCCCTGATCGAGCAGATCGTCGAGGAGATCCAGAAGCTGGACGGCGTGAAAGGGGTCAACAACGAGATCGTGGTGGGGCTGGTCTACCAGGAGTGGAACGTCTGACGGCGACCGGGCCCGCCGCGAGGGGCGGGCACAGCGGCCCGTCCCGGCTGGACTACCTGCCGCGCCCTCACTTCTTGGCCGCGCCGGCGCCTGTCTTGGCGGGGCCCGCGGGCGCAGGCATCGCCGCGCTCTTGGATTCCGGCGGCGGCTCCGCGGTTTCGCCCTGGGCGGGCTTGCCCAACTTCAGGTTCTGGCCCGGCAGCGCCTCTTCGAAGGTTTCCACCTTCACGGCCTTGGCCTCCGCCAGCAGGGGCAGCGTGCCGGTCTTCCGCGCAATGAATTCCTTGGCCTTCTGCTCATCGGTGAAGAAGCCGACGCGGGTGCGGTAGACGAATTTCCCGCTGTCCTTGTCGCGACGCTGGGAGATGTAGACGAAGTCGCTCTCGGGCGAAAGCAGGCGCAGGTCTTCCAGCGCCTTGGCGTGGGAATCCCGGTCCGGCAGTTGCGCCACCCAGGGCTTGACCTGCTGGGCGCCAAAGTCGATCAGCTCCCCGCGCAATTCGCGGTGGGAGGGTAGCATCACCCAGAACTCCTTGAACAGCTTCTGGTCCGCGTACTTGGCGACGATCGCCTCGCCGGCCTGGCGCGCCTGCTCCTGCGTGGGGAAGAAGCCTGCCCGGATGCGGTACCAGCTCTTGCCGCCAAAGTCGCGCCGGTACAGGTAGGCGTATTGCCCATCGGCGAGCAGGGTCTTCACGACATCGGTGGCGTATTGCAGGCGGGTCTCGGGGACGGTGAGCACTTGCACGGCGTATTGCTTGTCTGCCGCGCCCTGCGCCGTGTGGGTGGGGGGGCGCACCTTCAACTCCTTGCCTTCTTCCACCATCACCTTCCAGACACCGTCTTCCTCCGAAATGAACGCATAGCTGATCTTGTCCTTGTTCTGCACCAGGATGGTGCGCCACTCCCAAGGGGTGGAGACCAGGTCACCCTTCTTGGCGATCGACCAGAGGTTCTCCCCAGGCTGCACCGTGTGGGTGCGCTCCGCGTCCGCGGCTGACTTGGCCGGGCCCTTGGCGGCCTCGCTGCCGGCCGGGAGGAAGTCCTTGGTCACCCGCAACAGGCCGCCCTCACGCAGAGCGCCAGGCGGCACGAGGAAGTACCAAGCCAGGGCCAGGCCGGCGAGCACCGCCACCCCGCCCACGCCGCCCCAGATGAGGAACGTACGCAGGCGCCCCGGCGGCTGCTTGGCCCCCGGTGCCGGTTTGGCTGGGGATGGTTTTGCGGTGGGGGACGGTTTCTGAGCCATGGCCAGCCCTTCCCTGCGCTAGTGCATTCGCCCGGACCGCAGCGCGCTGTCCCGTTGGCCAATTGCCCGGGCAACCGGACGGGCCGGCGAATGCTGGGCCTAGACTGGAGGGGGCAAGACGGAACCGC
>JBGPEV010000228.1:0-5560 GCA_041482995.1 bacterium
CCTCCGTGCCCGTCCACGCGCCGTGACGCGGGCGCCGGCCAGGCTCCGTGCCCGTCAGCACGGGCCAGGACTTGTGGGACGTGTGCCCGGCGCGGGCTCAGGTCGCCTGCACGCGCTGGCGGAGGCGGTCCCGCTGCTCCCCGTTGATGGAGCCGTCCATCTTGAGCAGGACGCTCTGGGAAATCTTCAGTTCCGGCACCAGGCTTTCCAGCTTCAGGTTGGTAAGCCGTTCCTTCATCAACTGGTAGCTCTTGTCCTGCCGCAGGTAGTCCTCGAAGTACTGGAAGCGCTGGCCCATGGTGTTGGAGATGTTTTCCCAGCGCTTCTCCGTCCGCTGCACGGCGAATTGGAGGATCTGCACCTGGGTATCGACCAGCCGGATCGCACTGCTGTTCTTCGGGTTGAAGAACAGAGATTCGCAGTTCAGCTCGATGCCCTGGTTGAGGTGGGCATGGTCCAGCCCGATCTCCGTATCGTACTTGGCGGGCAGGAGTGCGAGCGAGGTGAAGGCATGGGCCAGGTAGAACAGCAGGGCCGAGTGCAGCCCGTCGTGCGCGACGTCGGCGATGAACTCCTCGTCCTTCATGCGGAAGGCGTTGCGGTAGGCTTCCAGGAACTGGATCGTGTGGTCGTGGGCGTTCAAGACGTACAGGGTCTTCAACTCCTGCAGCATCTTCTTGCCCTTGGTGAACCGCCCGCCCATGCAGAAGTTGGCCAGGATCAGCAGCTTCGCCACTCCCGCCGTCATGCCCTGCCCGTCCTGCAGGAGCATGAAGGCGTGGTTGCGGAAGCTCACGCCGTCCACTTGCGTCAGATCGTTTTCGAACCGGCTCAGGTAGGCCCGCACCACCTCCGCGTCGCCGTCCGGCTCGCCGCCCAGGTAGAGCGAGAGCATCAGATTCACGTAGGCCTGATGATAGCGGGGCTGCAGCATCAGCGTCCGCAGCAGCGCGCTGCGGCCCTTGGCCAGCAGCATCTGCTCCCGGTCCCTCACGTGCTTGCTGCCGACGACCATGCGCAGGAACGACGTGCCCACCATGAAGGGAATGTCCGGGAACTCCTCGTGACGGTACTGGCGGATCTTCTTGTCCTCCGCGCCGATGTGGCGGGTGGCGCGCAGGGTCTGCACGAGCGCCTTCACCGCCTCCTCCGGGTTCTCGCGCAGGAAGTACAGGATCCCCAGTTGCAGCAGCGAGCCGGTGAAGCGGCGCACGTCCTTTTCCGCACGGGACTGGGCGATGTGGCCCTGCACGGTCTCGATGGCGGCGTCGATCTGCCCCTCGCCGATGCCGCGGGGCAGCAGGATGTCCGACGCCACCTGGATGCCGGCCGGCAAGTCCCCCGCCAGCTTGATCGCCACGATGCGGGCTGGGGAATGCAGGAAAGTGCGCACCACGTGGCGGGCGCGCAGCGGCACCTGATACTCGTGCAAGAACTTCTTGGCGTAGAGCATGCCGGCGGCCACAACCAGCTCGTCCTTCACCGCCTTGAGAATCTTTGCCAGTGGCTCGGCGCGGTGCTCGCGTCCGCGCTGCTGATAGAACTCCAGCATCAGGTCGCGAAAGGGCGGGAAGAGCGGCACCAGGGAGGAGTACCAGGCGCTGGGCAACGGATCGAAGGTGGGCGGAAAGTTCTTCAGCAGGGTTTCGCAGATGGAGAGCGCGCGCTCGTCCTCCTCGGAGAAGATCGGGGTCGCGCGATTCCCCTTCTCGGAATCGGCGTGCAGGATGGCGGCCAGATGCATCCGCACGTCCACCTCGAGCTTGAGCGCCAACGTGTAGAACACCCGGTCTTCGCGATATTGCTTCACCTCCCGCAGCACGCCGAGCACTTGCCGGATCACGCCGTGCAACTCCGATGTGAGGCCCTCCGCGGCATTGTAGTAGGCGAACGCGGCGTGGGTGAGCCGGATCAGGAACTGGTCACGGGAGCGAGGCTCCGCCGCGCCGGCCATCTCTTCCAGCTTCTGCTGGGAGCGACGGTCGAACAGGAACATCGTTGCGGCGTCGTCAATTGCCTTCTCGAAGATCATCATCCGGCAATCATCCGTTGCTGATGGCTCGGCGGGCGGCAGGGCAGTCCGCCGACCCCCGCACCCAGCGCCTAGGGCAGACTACGTCAATGTTGATCAATCTTGTGTTTAATCGCAAGTTAACCTGCTTGCTCAAGGGGAATCCACAGGGCAAGTGCAAAATCATCGCTCTTGGCCTGAATGCAATCAGTGGGGCGGGCGTCCGAGGCGGTGAAAAAATCCCTTCACCGAAAAATGGGCACGAATCGTTTCAGTGATTTGCGCATGCCGTTTGGGGTGAAAACCAAATAAACTCACAGCCTCTCCCGCCCGCCAGATGCGAGTTGGCGGGCGAGACGCCCGCCGCTACCGACGTAAACGGGTCGCAGATTTGACTTTGCACTTGCCCTGGGGGAATCCAAGATTTCCCGGCGGGAATCCCGAGGGTACGGTGCGCCGGCCGCCGGCGGTCGTGCTACCCTCTTTCCAACCCCCCATGCCCCCGCACGGAGATGCGCCATGGTGTTGCGTACGGTTGTACTGGCCTTCATGCTCACCGCCGCGCCGTTCGCCGCATCCGCCCTGGCGGCGGGCGGCGGCGCGCTGGACGCCCAGCGCCGCGCCCAGTTGGAGGGGGGCACCGTGGCCGAGCGCACCGCCGTGCTGGTCTGGCTGGCGGAGCACGGCTCCCCGTCCGACACCGCCGTGGTGTTGCCGCGCCTGCAGGATGGCGACGGCGAGGTGCGCACGCTTGCCGAGTTGACGCTCTGGTCCATGTGGCTGCGCAGCGGCGACGCCCAGGCCGATGCGTGGATGAGCGAGGGCAACGCCCTGCTCTCCGCGGGTGACCTCGATGCCGCCATTGCCGCGTTCACGCGCATCGTCGAGCGCCTGCCGGAGTTCGCCGAAGGCTACAACAAGCGTGCCACGGCCCTGTATCTGCGGGGGGACTACGAGGGGTCGCTTGTGGACATCGCCGCCACGCTCAAGCGCACCCCTTCCCACTTTGGCGCCCTGAGCGGCGCCGGGCTGTGTCTGGTGAAGTTGGATCGCCCGGCGGACGCGCTGTTCTACTTCGACCGTGCCCTGGCCGTGAACCCCAACATGGACGGCGTCAAGGCCATGGCGGAGGCGCTGCGCGGCACCCTGCGCCGCTCGCGCGCATGATTCCATTGCGCGTTCAATCGTGAAATTTCTGGTGCTGTAAGGGCACGATATATCCTACCCCTACGACGGGCGGATCATGAACGATCGAATGCGAAATGGAATGAGTTCCCCCAGCGCCCCCGCCGCTCCCATGACAGCCGCTCCAATGACAAAGGCCCGGCGGGTCCCTGTGGACCCCCGGGCCCTTCGTGTCGATGGTCCCCGGCCTGCCGGGAATCAGCCCCCGGCCTTGTCCTCATCCGCTTCGGACTGGGCGGTGCTCTGCGGCTTGCCTTCCAACTCGTGCTGGGCCTTGCGGCCGGCGGAGCTCTCCGGGAAGCGCTGCACCACGTTGCCGAAGTAGAAGCGGGCCCGGCGCGCGTCGTTGCGCTTCTGCGCCAGCGTCCCCAGCCGGTAGATCGCCTCGGACGTCTTGTAGCCATCGAGGGAGTTCTTGTGCTCGTACTCCCGCAGCACTTTGCGGTAGGCCGCTTCCGCCTCCGCCAGCTTGTCCATGTGCAAGTAGCTTTCGCCGATCCAGAATTGGGCGTTGTCGCTGTAGATGTCCTCCGGATAGCGGCTGAGGAAATTCTGGTACACCAGCACCGCCTGATCGTACTGGCGGTTGGCGTAGAGCGCGAAGCCCCGTTCATAGAGCGCCTTGGCGGCGCGGTTGGCCGTGAGCGTCTTCGGGTGCTTGGGCGGCGTCAGATCCGGGTCGTTGGCCGCCGTCTCGGGCGCGACCCCTACTGGCAGGCCCGCTTTGGCCGCCGTCTTCTGCGCGGCGGACGCACCGGATGCGGATGACTGCGGGCGCGCCGGGGCTGCCGGCGTCAGGGCGGTGGCGCCGGGTGCGCTCCCCCGGGTTGCCGGCCGGGTGGCTTGTCCGATCGCCTTGGGGGCCGTCGCTCCCATGGGCGCGGGATGACCGGCTGGCTCCGGAGCTTCCTCCGGGGCGCTCACCTCGGTGGGCGCCGGCTTGACCGCCGCCGGGGCGATCGCCGGGAGCGGTGCCGTGACGGGCGTCTTGTCCGCCGCGCCGGACGGGCCGGGCCGTCCCGCGGGAGGCGTCATGGGCGCGGTGGCAGGCGCGGGGGCCTTGCCATTCGCGCCGCCGTCGATGGATTTGGCAAGTGTCAACGCCACCGATTGTTCCAGCAGGTCGAAGTTGGTCGACATCATTTCCCGGAACCGGCGTTGCTCTTCCTTGTCGGAAGCCAGTTGCTTTTGCAGCGCCTCGATCTGCCGCGCGCTCTGCAACTGCTCCTGCTTGAGAGACTCGTTCTCCTGGCGCAGCGCCTGGAGATCGCTGGATGCCGGGGCGTCCTTCACCTGTGCGCGGGGCGACACGCCGGAATCCGGCCTCCCGAAGGAGCAGCCCGCCAGCACGGCCGCGGCCGCCACCGTCCACCCCACACTCCGCTTCCAGTCCGTCATCCCACCCGTGTTGCGACCCGTGATCCAACGCATTGGCAATCCTTTCTCCACGTCTCTGCGTTCGCGGCCCACGCGGCGTTCCCATCGCCACGGCCCCTGCAACGCCGCCACCCATTCACTTTTTCGGGCGGGGCGGCCGGAGCGCAATTCGGCCAGACTCTTCAGTCATCAAAGCAAGTTGCGGGCCGGGAGGGGACGCAGCGGAAACTCCGCTGGCGTCCCAGAAGTTGCTACCCTCTGGCTGATGTCCTCACCCGATCATCCGTATGCGCCGGATTCCCAGCGGGGGCCCGGGCGACGGTTCGCGATTTCGCCCGATCCTGAGTCATTGCAATGGAGTCGATCCATGGGGCGCGTTGCAAGTCTGACGCTTGCCGAGGCTGTTTAACACCCAGCGCGCAGATAGCTGAAGCCGTCTAATTCCATTTCTCACTCGATAGTGAATCATCGACCGGTGGTAAGGGCACGATATATCGTGCCCTTCCGCACGGAAATTTTACGAATGAAAGCGAAATGGAAAAGATCACGAAGGATGCAGCGGTCGGGCTGGTTTTCTCTTACCTCCCCTCGCCGATAGACAGAATATCACAATGATTCCATTTGTCAAGTTCTAATTCCATTTCGCGCTCATTCGTGAAATTTTCCGCCCGGTAGGGGCATGGCATGTCATGCCCCTACGAACGGTTGATACCTAACGATCTAATGCGAAATGGGATTACCCCACGGGGGCAAGGCTTCGCTCGGCAGGCCGGCGACTCACGGGGAAGCGCCAGGCGGCGGCTCGGGCCGGCCTCTATCCCGCAGCGCCGCCAGCCTCCGTGCGTGGCGCAGGCGCGTCCCTGTCCCCGGCTTTTGGGGGAAAGGGAAGGGATAGGGGCCGCAGAGGAGCAATACTCACTTTGTGGTCTTCGTGGTCTTCGTGTTTCAGCAGTTTTGTTGGACGCGCTATTTCTGGCGATAGCCACG
>JBGPEV010000229.1:0-5532 GCA_041482995.1 bacterium
CGTGGTGCTGGCGCCCTGCGGCGGAGGCGGGCTGCTCTCCGGCACGGCCGTGGCGGCCAAGGGCCTGCTGAAGAACGTGCGCGTGATCGGCGTGGAGCCGGAGGGCGCCAACAACGGCACACGCGCCTTCCAAGCCGGACGCATCGTGCGCGTGGAGCATCCCCAGACCATGGCCGATGGCCTGAAGCCCAAAGCCGTGGGCGATTTGACCTTCGCCCATCTGCGCGCCCTGGTGGACGAGATGGTGACCGTGACCGAGGAGGAACTGCGCTCGACGCTCTACTTCCTCTGGAACCGCATGAAGCTCGTGGTGGAACCCTCCGGCGCCGCTGCCTTGGCGGCGGTCTTCCATGGCAAAGTGCCGGTGAAGCACCAGCGCGCGGGCGTGATCCTCAGCGGCGGCAACGCCGACATCGGCGCGGTGGCGGACGGGTTCCGGGCGAAGACTGCATAACTGCTTCAACACAAAGACACGAAGACACGAAGGCACGAAGGCAACAAGAACTACAAAAATCTTTCACCACAAAGGACACGAAGGACACAAAGGACTACAGATCGGTGGAACGGCAGCACTTCGCTCGGGGAATGTTGCAGCAGAGGAGCGCAGAGGAAGGGCAACACTGTTAGTGATTCTGTATGGTGTGCGATTCAGGTCTTGCTACCTGGTGCTTCGCGGACCCTGGCCTCGAGCCCTTCGCGGAGTTCACCCTCGAACGCAGCGAAGGGATCGAGGGTGAACTCCGCGAAGGGCTCATCATGACAACCCTACCTATCAGGTCATTCTGAGCGCAGCGAAGAATCCCTGTTCAAAACCTCAATTCGAACATCAAACTGAGTTACGGTCCCCCAACGGGCAAAATTGCAGTTCTTGGTGCCTTCGTGCCTTGGTGGTTCAGCCGTGTGCGGTTCGTTGTGTCGTCGTGTCGTTGTGGTTCAGCTTTTCTACGGTATCCAATGGACAAGCACAGCGTGAATGGCGACCGCCTCTGGCAGTCGCTGATGGAGATGGCCCAGATCGGGCCGGGCGTGGCGGGCGGGAACCGGCGCATCACCTTGACCGAGGAGGATCGGCAAGGGCGCGACCTGTTCGTGTCCTGGGCCAAGGCGGCCGGCTGCGCGGTGAGCGTGGACGCGATTGGCAACGTCTTCGCGCGGCGGCCGGGCACGGAGGCCGACGCGGCACCGGTGATGACCGGATCGCACCTGGATACCCAGCCCACGGGCGGTCGCTTTGACGGCGTGTTCGGCGTGCTGGCGGGGCTGGAGGTGCTCCGCAGCCTCAATGACCGGAGCGTCAAGACGCGCCGCCCGGTGGAAGTGGTGGTGTGGACCAACGAGGAGGGCTCTCGATTTCAGCCGGCCATGTTCGGCAGCGGCACGTTCACCGGCAAGTTCACGCTAGCGCAGAGCTATGCGGCCCAGGACGCGGACGGCGTCACGGCGGGCGAGGCGCTCCAGCGCATCGGCTACCGGGGCAGCGTCCCCGCCGCCCCGCGCCCGATCCATGCCTATCTGGAGGCGCACATCGAGCAGGGGCCGATTCTGGAGCACGAAGGCAAGACCATCGGCATCGTCTCCGGCATCCAGGGCGTCAAATGGTTCAAGGTGCGCGTGACCGGCGTCAACTCCCATGCGGGCACTACGCCCATGGAGGTGCGGCGCGACCCCCTGGTGGGCGCCGCCCGCATGGTGCAGGCCATCGACGGCATCACCCGCGCCACGCGGCCGGATTGCGTGGGCACCGTGGGCGAGTTCAAGGTGGGGCCCGGCTCCATCAACGTGATCAACCAGGACGTGCGGTTCTCCGTCGACCTGCGCTGCCCGGACCCGCTGGTGCTGGCGGAACTGGAGGAGAATGTGCGGTCGGCGTGCGAGGAAATCGCCGGGGAGACGGGCTTGACACTGGATTGGGATCCGATCTGGTACTCCGAGCCCACGGACTTTGACGGGCGCGTGGTGAACGCGGTGGCCCAGGCCGCCTCGGATTTCGGCTACGCCGCCCGGCACATCGTCAGCGGCGCGGGCCATGACGCGAAGTACCTGGCGGAAATCTGCCCCACCGGCATGATCTTCATCCCCTGCGAGGCGGGCATCAGCCACAACGAGGCGGAGAACGTGAATCCGCGGGATGCCGCCGCCGGGGCCAATGTGTTGCTCAACACCGTGCTGAAGCTGGCGAACGAAGCGTAGAGGCGACCGGCGGTCGCCCGGAGAAGAGGCCATGAAGACGCTGATGTGGATTGCGGTGGCGGTCGTGTTGTCGTTAGGCGGGCGCAGCGCTCTGGCGGCCGATGCGGCGCAACTGGAGACCAACAAGAAAAACGTGATCGCCTTCTACGAGGCGGCCATCAACCAGAAGGACTTCGACGCCGCCGAGAAGTTCATGGGGGACAAGTACATCCAGCACAACCCAGGCGCGCCGGACGGCAAGGAGGGGCTGAAGGGCTTTCTCAAGTTCCTTAAAGAAAAATTCCCCGGATCGCACACCACCATCCAGCGCGCCTTTGCCGACGGGGACTTTGTGATCCTCCACGTTCACGCCGTGCGCGTGCCCGGCACGCGGGGCAACGCCATCGTGGACATCTTCCGCCTGGAAAACGGCAAGGTGGTCGAGCACTGGGACGTGATTCAGGAAGTCCCGGAGAAACCGGCGAACAACAACACGATGTTCTAGGGGCACGGCAGACGCAGGGGCGACCGGCGGTCGCCCCAAGACCTACCTACAGCGCGACGTCCGTCCGCTCGATCCCATCCCGGCTCACGCTCTTCAGCAACTCCCGCGCCGACTTGCCCAGCACGGGGTGGCGCCAATTGGGGGCGAAGTCGCAGAGGGGGACGAGCACGAAGCCGCGGTTGTGCATCTCGACGTGAGGGATCATCAGCCGCGGGGAGCGCAGCACCAAGCCGTCCATGGCCAGGATGTCGAGGTCCAGCGTGCGGGGTCCATAGCGGATGGTGTGGGTGCGGCCCGCGCGGCGCTCGATGCCTTGCAGCAGATCCAGCAGCTTGGGCGGCTCCAGGTCGGTGAGGAGCGCCAGCACGGCGTTGAGAAAATCACCCTGGGGCACGAGCCCCCACGGGGCCGTGCGGTAGACGTGGCTCACCGCCTCCACCATGGTCTGCTGACGCAGGGCGTGCATGGCCGCCCGGAGATTCTTCTCCGGGGAGATGTTGGAGCCGAGGGCGATGTAGGCGGTGCGCATGCAATCACCAGCGAGCCCCCGCGGTCGGGAGCGGGGGAAGGAAGACCGGCCGAAAAGGATGGGCCGTGCGCCCCCGGAGGGATCGGCCGGAGGCGCGCGAAAAAGTTACTTGAACACAGCCTGGAGGGATTCGTCCAGGATGTCCACGATGCGATCCACTTCCTCGCGGCTCGTCGTGAGCGGCGGGGAAAGGTAGTAGGAATCCTTGTAGGCTCGTGACCACAGGCCGCGCTTTGCGCATTCCAGCCGCAGCTTTTCCCCGCAGCCTTTCGACGCATCGAAGCGCTTGCGGCTCGCCCGGTCTTCCAACAGTTCGACGGCCGCCATCATGCCCAGGCCGCGCGCCTCGCCCACGTAGGGGTGTCGCTCCAGGCCCTTCAGGCGCTTCTGCAGATGGGCGCCCGTTTCGGCGGCGCGGGCGACCAGGTCGTGCTTCTCGAAGTATTCCAGGTTGGCCAGGGCCACCGCGCAGGTGGTGGGGTGGCCGGAGTACGTGAAGGCGTGCATGTAGCGCTTGGAAAGCTCGACGCCGTTGATCACTTCGGCGATTTTGTCGTGAATGCCGATGCCCCCCAGCGGCACGTAGCCGGACGTGACGCCCTTGGCGAAGTCCATGATGTCCGGCTGCACGTTCCAGTGCTCCAGGCCGAACCACGTGCCGAGCCGCCCGAAGCCCGTGATCACCTCGTCGGCGATGAACAGCACCTCGTACTGGTCGCAGATTTCCCGGATGCGGGGAAAATAGTCCGCCTGGGGCACGATCACTCCGCCCCCGCCCTGCACGGGTTCCGCGATGAACGCCGCGATGTTGTCCTGGCCTTCCTTGAGGATCATGTCCTCGAGCAGGTTCGCCGCCGCGATGCCCGGCGTGGGCGCCCGGGGCGAGGGCTTGAACCCGTGGTTGAAATAGAGCGGATAGGGGCTGGGAATGTGGAAGAAGCCCGGGGTGCGCGGCTCGAACATGGGCCAGTAGGCCTCGATGCCCGTCGCGCTCATGGCGGCCAGGGTTACGCCGTGGTAGCCCAACTCGCGGGAGATCACCTTCCACTTGTTGGGCTTGCCCAGCGCCTTCCAGTAGAACCGCGCGGTCTTGATCGCGCTTTCGGTGGATTCGCCCCCGCCGCTGGTGAAGAAGAACGTGTTGATCGTGGGATAGGTGAGTTGCGCCAGGCGCTCGCCCAGTTCGATGGCGGGCAGGTTGCTGGAGCCCGCGTAGGCGGACTGGTAGGCGAGCGTTTCCATCTGGTGGGCGGCGGCCTGGGCCAGTTCCTTCCGCCCATGGCCCACGTTCACGTTCCACAGGCCCGCCAAGCCGTCCAAGTAGTCCTTGCCCTCGATGTCCGTGATCACCGACCCCTTGCCCCTGACCCAGATCTTGGCCGCGCCGGTGGCGCTGGGGTGATGCTGGGAATGGATCAGATGCTTCTGATCCGCCGCCAGGGCGGACTTCAGGTCGTATTCACGCATGGAGCCTCTTTCACGCGGTTCGGCGATGGATGCGGGCTGGCTTGCTGATTTCTGTCCCCGGTCCATAGCCCAATTCTGTGCGTTAGGCCAGGGCCGGTCGTATGGCCTATGATGCGAATTCCGCTTGGTCCACCAAAACGTTTCCGGATTCTATCGTGAATCGCATTCGATGGAGAATCTGAGGACCGCTCAATGCTGACAGTTGAAAAACTGGAGAACAGATCCCGCCAGAATTTCGTGCGGAAGGAGTGAGTATCCCTGCAATTTTCCTCCGTTGAGATACGTCGCGGCCCAGCTCCTGGCAGAACGGGTATCCGCTCTCGTCTTTTGAGACAAGGTCCGGATATTGCGATTCAAGTCCTAGCAGATCAACAACAGTCCCACGGAAACGACAAGAAAACAGTTGGTAAAACACCGGCGACTTGAATTGCTCCTTCTGAATGACATGGTGTTTTACTTCCGCTACTGAAGTGGATTCGTCGAGGGCAGCATAGAAGACAGGGAACGACCCGTCGCCAAAGCGAGTATTTGGGGGGTAAACGGCCGGCTTGTTGGGTCTCGAGGTGAATTCGCGTGTGATCAAGTCTTCCGGAGTTGCAACAAAACCGATAGCGGCCAGTGCCGCCGCTGTATCACCATAACTTGACGGGCTGATTCCTCTGCTTGCAAGTCTGGCTTCCAAGTCAACCATCAGGGAAGCCAACCGGAACACAGCGTGTTCACGATTGGCCGGTTTCAGACTCAGGAATTGATGGGGGATCACAGGCCGCGAAGCTGATTCACGAGTTCGGATACTGCAATGATATTCCTCATGGACCCTTGAAGCATGAAGTTCAAAGGAGAAGTGTTTCCGAGTTCTGGC
>JBGPEV010000230.1:0-5510 GCA_041482995.1 bacterium
CGGCTATCCCATCGAGGCGGCGGCGATCCTGCTGGTGGAACTGGACGGGCCCGCCGGCGAGGTGGAAGACCTGATCGGCCGCGTCTCCACCCTGCTCCGCAACGCGGGTTCCACGGAAATTCGCATCTCCGGCGACGAGGAGGAGCGTCTGCGCTTCTGGGCGGGGCGCAAGGCCGCGTTCCCCGCCATGGGGCGCATCAGCCCGGACTACTATTGCATGGACGGCACCATTCCCCGGGGCGCGCTGCCCAAGGTGCTGGGGCGCATCCGCGAGTTGTCCCAGCAGTACGGCTTGCGCGTGGCCAACGTCTTTCACGCGGGCGACGGCAACCTGCACCCGCTCGTGCTCTATGACGGCAATGTGCCGGGGGAACTGGAGAAGGCCGAGTCCCTGGGCACGGACATCCTCAAGCTGTGCGTGGACGTGGGCGGCGTGCTCACGGGCGAGCACGGGGTGGGCATCGAGAAGCGCGACCTGATGACCTACCAGTTCGGCGAGAACGACCTGGACGCCATGGAGCACGTCAAGTGCAGCTTCGACCCCGACGCGCTGCTCAATCCCGGCAAGGTGCATCCCCTGCTCCACCACTGCGCCGAAGGCGGGAAGATGCACGTCCACCGGGGCAAGCTCCCGCACCCGGAGTTGGAAAGGTTCTGAGTGTTGGCGGGCTTGTCGAAGAACGAGGAATCCCGAAATGGCCGAAAGCCCAGTTGCGACCGGCAGGGCGAAGTATGGCGCAGTTGCTGTATTGGACGCGCTGGGAGTCAAGGGAAAGGACATCAAGCAGTCATTGCACTTCTTGGACACCTTTACAGGCCTATTCGACGAACTCGAGTCCGAAACAAGAAGCCAAGTCATTGACGCGAGCAATTTGACCCTGCGGCCCGAGGTACGTACTTTTCAAGACACCATAGTCCTCACCTGGGACCTGGCAGACAAGGACGGAATCTTCCACTGCCTCACGTTTCTAGGTTGGCGCTTGGGAGGGATCCTCACCCAAGCTCTTGCACAGGGAATTCCGTTAAGAGGGGCGGTTTCGATTGGGAATTTTGTTCAGACTCCAATGGCTGTTCTTGGTCCAGCGGTTGCGGATGCCTTCAATTGGCACAACAAATCCGACTGGGTGGGTGTGGTCTTGACCCCCAACGCTGGTCAGGTCTTTTGTGACGAGATTTCATCAACGACGACAGGTATTGCGCACAGCCTAACCCAGTTCTTTGAATTCTTCGACGTTCCGATCAAGAGTTGCCGTTGGTGGCCATTCCCGCGAACGAGAAGAATGTGGGCCGTCGCATGGCCGGTTGAGATCGCACGGCAATATGAACTGGCTGAAGAATTCGAAACTGTGAGGTACCCGCTGTCATTCTGGTTTGAGCACTACTGCAGGTTGTGGAAACTAAAGGTCTCCAAGGCGAAGTCAAAATACAGGAATAGTGGGAATTTCATCGCCCAAATTTCACGGTCGAAAGCCTGGGAAATCGGTGCAGCACGAGCACAGGTCAAGTTCCGCCGGACGGCCGCGCCAAGCCGCACCCCCGGAGTGTCGCCATGAAACTCAAGGTCGTCGTCCACGAAGCGGAAGAAGGCGGGTACTGGGCGGAAATCCCTTCCCTTCCGGGCTGCGTGACCGAAGGTGACTCCATGGAGGAGTTGATCGCCAACGTCCGCGAAGCCGCCGAAGGCTGGCTCTCGGTCGACAAGACCGATTCTACCGTTGATGAACGATCCCGGATCGTGGAAATTGTTATATGAGTTCTCCGCGTTGTCTGCACTCGTTCCACCTCAGAGCACTCCTGAATACGTGTTGACCCCCACCTCCCTCGCCGATTTGCAGCAGCACATCGCGGACGCCGCGGGCAGCGGCGAGCCTCTGGCGCTGGAGGGCGGCGGCAGCAAGCGCTGGTACGGGCGGCCCGTTGCGGCGCGTGAGACGGTCTCCCTGGCGGGATTCGCCGGAGTCGTGGACTATCAGCCCCAGGAACTGATCTGCATCGCCCGGCCTGGCACGCCCCTGGCGGAGTTGGAGCGCCTGCTGGAGGAGAGTGGCCAGATGCTGGCCTTTGAGCCGCCCCGCTGGGGCGAGGGGGCGACGCTGGGCGGAACGATCGCCTGCAACCTCTCCGGCCCCCGCCGCTTCAAGGCGGGCGCGGCGCGCGACCACCTGCTGGGGTTCCAGGCCATCACCGGGCGCGGCGACGTGATCCGCGGCGGCGGCAAGGTGGTGAAGAACGTGACCGGCTACGACCTGAGCAAGCTGATGTGCGGCAGCTTCGGGACGCTGGGGGCGTTCACGGAATTGTGCGTGAAGGTGGTGCCCCGCCCGGAGACCGAGCGCACGGTGGTGGTGCCGGGACTGGAGGAGCCCGAGGCGCTGGCCCTGCTCCGCGCCGTCTCCCGCACGCCGCACGAGCCGAGCGGCTTGGCCTGCCTGCCGGCGGGAACCCCCATGCCCCCCTCCCTGCTCGGGTTCGCGGGCCACCCAACGGCCCTCGCGCTGGTGCGGCTGGAAGGGCCGGAGCGCTCCGTGGCCGAGCGCGCCGCGGCCGTTGGGGCACTGGCCAAGGGCGCGTCCATCCAACTGGAGCGCATTGCGTCCCGCGGGCTGTGGCGCTCCCTGCGGGAATTGGAGCCGCTGCACGTGCCCCGGGGCGAGCGTCTGTGGCGCGTTTCCGTGCCGCCGGAGCGCGGGCACGGCGTGCTGGAAACCTTGCGCCAGAGGGGTTTTGTCCGCGGCTTCTACGATTGGGGCGGCGGACTGGTCTGGGCGGTCCTGTCCGCGGACGCCGACTCGGCCGTGCATCCCGCCGCCCGGGCGGCCGGAGGTCACGCCCGCGTGCTGCGCAACGGGCCGGAAACGCGCCCCGCAGCGGAGGTGTTCGCTCCCTTGCCGCCCGCCCAGCGCCGCCTGCAGGAGCAGTTGAAGCGGCACTTCGACCCGGCGGGAATACTCAATCCCGGCCGCATGTACGCCGGCGTGTAGAGCGCGCATGGAAGGGGTGCGAAAAACGGCAGCCACGGATTTCACGGATAACACAGATCAATATTCTGCCATGGTGAGCAGCGATCAATTGGGGTGGGACGGAATGCCGTGCGTGGAAGCCGAACGTTCGCGGTCTGCATCGGCTTGGCCGGTGCCGTATTTCAGCCTTCCGCTTTTCCAAGAAAAATCTGCGTAATCTGTGCAATCTGTGGATAGGTAGTTCCTCAAGCGAGCGACCATGCAGACGGCCATTACGTCCCAGTTGTTGAAACCCGGGGAGCTGCGCGTGGCGGAACGGGCATTGCGCGCGTGCGTCCATTGCGGCTTCTGCAACGCCACCTGCCCCACCTATCCGATCTTAGGGTCCGAGTTGGAAGGGCCGCGCGGCCGCATCTATTTGATCAAGTCCGTGCTGGAGGGGCGCATTCCCCTCGGCAAAGCCGTGGTGGGCCACCTGGACAATTGCCTCTCGTGCTTTGCGTGCGAGACCACCTGTCCCAGCGGCGTGCGCTATTCCCACCTGATCGACCCCGCCCGGGCGCTGATCGAGGAAGGCTACCGCCGCCCCCTGCTGGAGCGGCTGCAGCGGCGCCTGCTGGCCGCGCTGCTGCCCTATCCGTCCCGCTTCCGGCTCGCCCTGCGGCTGGCCGCGCTGGCCCGGCCGTTCCGCGCGCTGTTGCCCGCGGCGCTGCGCGGCAGTCTGGCGCTGGTACCCAAGCACGTCCCGCGGGCGTCGCGCTTGACGGGCCAGACCCTGCACCGCGCGGAAGGCGACCGGCGCGCGCGGGTGACTCTGCTCACGGGCTGCGCCCAGCAGGTGCTGGGGCCGGGCATCAACGATGCGACGATCCGGCTGCTCACCCGGTTGGGCTGCGATGTGGTGCTGCCGCCGGCGATGGGGTGTTGCGGGGCGCTCGTCTATCACATGGGCAACCGGCCGGGCAGCCTGCCCCACATGCGGCGCAACATCGACGCTTGGCACGCCGAAATGCAGGCGGGCGCATCCGGCGGTTTAGATGCGATCCTGATCAATACCTCGGGCTGCGGCACCGTCGTGAAAGATTACGGGCACATCTTCCAGGACGATCCCCTCTACCGGGAGCAGGCCGCCCGGGTGGCCGGCATCGCGCGGGACGTCTCCGAGTTCGTGCACGACCTGGGCATCCCCGCCGCGCTGTTCCGCAAGGACGTCCCGCTGCGGGTGGCCTATCACGATGCCTGCTCCCTGCAGCACGCGCAGCGCGTGAAGGTGCCGCCCCGCAAGCTGCTGCGCCAGGCGGGCTTCAAGGTGTTGGACATTCCCGAAGGCCACCTGTGCTGCGGCAGCGCGGGCACCTACAACCTGCTCAAGCCCGCGACCGCCGGGACGCTGGGCGAGGACAAGGCCCGCCACATCGCCACCGTCACGCCCGACGTGGTGGCGGCGGGCAACATCGGCTGCATCGAGCAGATCGCCAACCACAGCGGCGTCCCCATTGTGCACACCGTGGAACTGCTGGACTGGGCCACGGGCGGGCCCAAGCCCGCGGCGTTGAAAGAATCATAAGGCGACTACTCGATTGTAGTCGCAAAACAGACGAGACACCGGCGGATCACAGAGCACATGGGTGTAAGATGCGAATCATCATTCAATGTGCTGCATCCAAGACCTCTCCAACGCGGCCTCTCAGGACTCTGGATGGGCGGCCCGTGAAATTTGTCGCGCATCCCGAAGAGGTACCACCCAGCGGCTCTCTGATCTACGCACGCCCAGACGACCCATCAGATCGTAGTGGAATCACATGGCGCGAGGTCGTTGACCAGATCAACTTAGATCCGCCAAGGGACGAGGCTCGGTTGTGGCGAGCATTTGAGTTGTACGGCAACCCCATCTATCGCGAACTGGTTGAAACGTTCGGGATCAAAAACGTTTCCATTCTCTCCGCCGGATGGGGACTGGTTAGGTCGGATTTCATGCTGCCCGATTACGACATCACTTTCACGGCGCAAGCAGATTCGTACAAACGCCGTCGAAAGCAAGACGCCTATTTTGACTTCAATCATCTTGTAGCGGAGGACGATGGGCCAACCGTTTTTCTCGGAGGCAAAGACTACCGACCGCTTCTGGCTGAGCTAACCGGTAGAGTAGGAGGCCAAAAGCTCCTGTTCCATAACTCGTCGGTGGAGCCATTGCTTCGTGGCTGGACGACACGCCGTTATGACTCGCCAACCAGAACGAACTGGCACTACGAGTGTGCACGGGAAATCATTCGCGGGAATGTCTCTGTCCAATGAGGAAACGTGTTGGACCAAGATTCCATGTGCCACAGAGTGCATGCAATTGTCCGCAAGCTCACAGAGACGACGTTTGCGGAGTTCGACTCCGGTGGCTCGCGCTTTCCAAACAACGGAGTCTACTTGGTTTATGAGCGAGGTGAGTTTGGGCACGACGACACCCGCATTGTTCGAATCGGTAGTCATAGAGGTCGCGGCAACCTTGAGAGTCGGCTCAGAGAGCACGTGACGCCGAACAAGGACAGGAGCATTTTC
>JBGPEV010000231.1:0-5495 GCA_041482995.1 bacterium
CATCGCCATGCCGCTGGCGAAATAGAAGAAGTGTTCCAGCACCAATTGCGAGAACTGGGGCTGGTTGCCGACCGCGTAGACATTGAAGAGCAGGCCGGTGAGGAGCAGATGGCCGGAGAGAATCAGATAGCCGGTGAGCGTCGAGAAATAACCGGCCAATTCGCGCCGGGCGATCAGCAGCGCAGGCATCATCGCGCGGCCCCACGTTCGTCCGTGTGCGCGCCCTGGGCCCCCCCGAGCAGCAGCAGGAACAACTCTTCCAGGCCGTGCTCCTCCGTCCGCAGTTCCATCAGACCCAACCCGGCCTCTCCGCACGCGCGGCTCAATTGTTCCCTGGGATCCACCGGCCCCGCCGTGGCCGTGATGCGGGCCGTCACCGTGCCCGATTCCCGGCCAGGTTCAATCTCCGCCTTCAGCCCGGGAATGCGCTCCAGCACCTGTTGGAATCGGGTACGGTCGCTGCGCACCGTGGCGACAATCGTGCGGCGGTGAATCCAGGACTGGCGCAACTCGGATTCCGAGCCTTGCGCCTTCACCTGTCCCTCGTCAAGCAACAGAATGCGGTCGCACACATTGGTGATTTCCGACAGAATATGGCTGGAAAACAACAAGGTATGGTCGGGCTTGAGGGAACGGATCAATTCGCGGATTTGCACGATCTGGAGGGGATCGAGCCCGGCCATCGGCTCGTCCAGCAACAACACCGGCGGATTGTGGACGATGGCCTGGGCGATGCCGACGCGCTGCTGGTAGCCGCGGGAGAGGCCACGCATGGGGCGGTTCGCCACCGGCTCCAGCCCCGTCCTTGCGATCGCCTCGCTCACCCGGCCCCGCGCCTGCTGCAGACCCAGACCCCGCAGGCGGGCCGCGAATTCCAGATAGGCACGGGGCGTCATCTCGGGATAGAGCGGCGGCGTCTCGGGCAGATAGCCAATGCGGCGGCGCACTTCCAAGGGCGCGTCCACCACCGAAAACCCATCGAGGAAGGCATCCCCGGCGCTCGGCAACAATTGTCCGCTCAAGACCTTGAGGGCCGTGGATTTGCCGGCGCCATTCTTGCCGACCAAGCCGACGATCTCGCCCTTCGTGACCTGAAACTCGATCCCGCGGAGGGCAGGAACGTCACGATAGGACTTACTGAGCTGACGGACTTCGATCATGGTGCGGGATCATTGTCGGAGCGGTGTGGGGAAAGCGCAGGCGCGAACACCTACCGGCATACCCCAAGCGGGGGCTACTTGATCGTTGAAGCGGTTGCGATTTCCGACCGCCAGACATTGGATGGATAAAACGTCACGACCCGCCGCGGGGAGATTTCGTACTCTTCCTTGGTCTTGGGATTGCGGCCGACGCGGGACTTCTTGGCGCGCACTTTCCACTGCCCGAAGCCGCTGATCAACACGGAGTCTCCATCCATCAGCGTCCCTTTCACCAAGGCCAGGATTTGTTCCACCTGCTGCGTGGCTTCCTCGTGAGAAAGACCCAGCTTCAGTTCGATGGAGCGCACAATGTCGGCCTTGACCATGGCAGTCCTCTCCGCCGTGTTCAGTAAAAAATTCAGCCGATTATGTTGGAGGGGACGGGGGCTGTCAAGGGCAATCGTTTCCTGTGCTGCCCTGCCAGGCAGCGCGTTGCGACGGGTTCCTCCTGCACCCGCACGGCGGGATCGGTGGGGCTGGCACCGCGGCGTCACCCGTTCCCCCGGGACCGGGCGCGCGGTTTCGAAGTGCCGGGAGGGTGATCGATCCCGCCGCCGAGCGGGCCCGACGCGGGTGCTCATTTCTTGACAGTATGGCAGGGAATCCCATAATGGTTAGAGGCGGTTCCGAACAGTTGGGACAGGTCCGCCGGGGTACGGTTGGGACGCCCGCCCGACACCTTCCGACCGGTCGCGGTCCCGAGCCATTGGGGAGCGCACCGAGTTCCGCCAATCGGACCACGATTTTTCAATTTCGCTGGCTCAGGACATCCCTCCCCACCAGAGGAGCACGGCTACCCGTTTGTATGAGCGACTCCGCATTTCCCATTCATCTGGCAGAGCGCATGTCGCACTTGCCGGACTACATGTTCGAAAAGATCAACACGCTGCGGCAAGAGTTGCGGCGCGAGGGGCAGGACCTGATCGACATGTCCATGGGTAATCCCAAGGATCCAACCCCCAAGCCCATTGTGGACAAGTTGATCGAGGTCGTACAGGACCCGCGCAATCACCGCTACTCGGTGGCGGCCGGTATCTACAACCTGCGCAACGAGTTGTCCAAGTACTATGCCGCCCAGTACGACGTTTCGGTGCTGCCCGACAAGGAAGTCATCGCGACGATCGGGTCCAAGGAAGGGTTTTCCCACCTCACGTTGGCGCTGCTGGGACAGGGAGAGCGGGCCTTGGTGCCGGCACCGGCCTACCCCATCCACTCTTACAGCGTCGTGCTGGCCGGGGCCGAGCCCGTGCCGTTGTCCGTGGCCGATGACCAGGCCCTGCTCAAACGGCTCGTTCAGCATTGCGAGGAGGACCGGCCGAAACCCAAAGTGTTGTTCCTCAACTATCCCCACAACCCCACCGGCAAATGCGTCGATTTGGCGTTCTTCGACGAGATCGTGCAGATCGCCCGCCGGCACGAGTTGATCGTGGTGCACGACTTCGCCTATGGGCGGCTGACCTATGACGGATACCGGGCGCCGAGCTTTCTCCAGGCGAAGGGCGCCAAGGAAGTGGGCGTGGAATTCGGCACGATGTCGAAAGCCTACAACATGGCAGGCTGGCGCATCGGCTACGCGGTTGGGAACCGCCAGATCGTCGGCGCGTTGAATCGGATCAAGGGCTACTACGACTACGGCATTTTCCAGGCCCTGCAAATTGCCGCGATCATGGCCCTGAGGAACGGCGAGCCGTTCATCGCGGAGCAGGTGGAGGAGTACCGCCGCCGCAGGGACGTTGTCGTCAACGGATTGCGGGCGGCGGGTTGGGAGGTCGAGGTTCCCAGGGCGGGCATGTTCGCCTGGGTAAAGATTCCCGAGCCGTTCGCGGCGGAAGGCAGTTATGCGTTCGCCATGCGCCTGATGCAGGAGGCCGGCGTGGTCGTGTCTCCCGGCGTCGGATTCGGGCCGGAAGGAGAGGGGTACGTACGCATGGCCCTTGTGGAGAACGAGAAGCGCCTCAAGCAGGCCATGCGCGGCATCCGCACCCGGTTCTCGTTGCCGCGCGGAACCCGCGAACTGAAGAAAGCACAATAGCGCCCTGCTGCGGCGGACGGGCCCTTGCGTTGGCGGCGTGGGGGTGAGTCCGCGGTGTGGGCATTCCCTTCACTCGGCACGTCGAAAAGAGCTTCATGAAGAATTCCATACTGATCGAGAAGACGCCCTCCTCCGCCCTCGTAGCGTCCACCAATGGCATCGTGTTGTTCAGTCCCGGCACCGGTCCGTCGGCGTCCCCCATGCGCGTCGGCCGCAAGGGACGAGCGCTGCTTGGCCTCTCGTCCGCCGGTGCGCCGGTTCCGCCTGGGTTCATCCTCTCGACGGAGCATTGCCGCCAGTTCCTGAAATCCAAGCCGGGTCCGCCCGAGCCGCTCCGTGCGGATCTGCAAGCGGGATTGGCGTGGCTGGGCGAGCAAACGGGCTCGGTGTTCGGCGATCCCGCCCATCCCCTGTTGGTGACCCTGCGCAGCAGCCCCCCGGAGGAAATGCCCGGCAGCCTGGGATGCGTCATGAACCTGGGACTGACCCTGGAGAGTGTGCCGGCGCTGGCGCGGCATCTGGGAGATGCCCGCGCGGCCTGGGATGCCTACCGCCGCTTGCTGCAGAGCTATGCGCTCCAAGTCCTGCGGATCGGCGCGGAGCAACTGGACCGCCAACTGGCGGACGCCCTCGAAGCGGAAAAGGCGGAATCCGATTCGGACTTGAGTGCGGCAGCCATGGAGAAACTCGCCCGCGATCAGCAGGCGTTGTGCGAGCGGGAGGCCGGATCGCTTTTTCCCGGCCATCCGGCGGAAATGCTGGAGCGGGCCATCCAGGCCGCCTTCGCCGCCTGGAACGATTCCGGGGCGGAGGAGCATCGCGAGGAGAATTCCCAGCAGCATTTGCCGGGAACGGCGGTTGTGATTCAGGCGACCGTGTTCGGCACGAAACCCTCCAAGAGTGGCGCCGGGCACTGTTATACGCGCGTCCCGGCCAGCGGCGAGAAAAAGCTCTACGGCAAATTCATGACCTCGGCCCAGGGTGGCGACCTGACGGCCGGCCTGCGCATGGCCGACGGGCTGGAAACCCTGCAGAAGCGCATGCCGGAAGTCCACGCGAAGCTGGAAGGGTGGGCCGGCACGCTTGAAAAGCACTTTCGCGACGCGCAAGAGATCGAATTCACGGTCGACGCGGGTGAACTGTTCATTCTCCGCAGCCGGCCGTCCAGCCGCACGGCAAAGGCGAGCCTGATGATCGCCACCGATCTGGTGGATGACAAAGTGTGCACTCAGCAACAGGCGCTCTTGCTGGTGAATCCGCTGGTGGTCGATGAGTATCTCCATCCCGTGCTGGACAAGTCCCACGCCAAGACCGTGCTCACGCAAGGGCTGGGGGCATCGCCCGGATCGGCGGTGGGACAAGTGGTGTTCTTCGCCGAGCACGCGGTGGAGCTGGCCGCGCAGGGCATCAAGACGATCCTGGTCCGCCACGAGACCTCTCCGGAGGATATCGACGGCCTCAAGGTGTCCGAAGGCATCCTGACCGCGCACGGCGGACTCACTTCCCACGCCGCCGTGGTGGGACGGGGGATGGGCAAATGCTGCGTGGTGGGCGCCGGCGAGATCAAGATCAACTACCTGTTGAACGAGATGACCGCCGGAGAAACGACGGTCAAGCGGCTCGATTGGATCAGCCTGGACGGCACCACCGGCGAGGTGTTCCTGGGGCAATTGCCGCAGATTCAGCCGACGATCGAGGGCCGCATGGCGCGGGTGTTGGAGTGGGCGGATGCCGCGCGCACCCTGGGCGTCCATGCCAACGCCGACACGCCGGAGGACGCCCGCCGGGCCGTGGAACTGGGCGCCGAAGGCATCGGGCTGTGCCGCACCGAGCACATGTTCTTCGACATCAATCGCATTCCCGTGTTTCGCAAGATGATCCTGGCCGTGGATGAAAACGGCCGCTCGGCGGCATTGAGCGATCTGCTGCCGCTGCAGCGCAAGGATTTCATGGAGATTTTCCGGGTGATGCAGGGCCGGCCGGTGACGATTCGGCTGCTCGATCCGCCCTTGAACGAGTTCCTTCCCAAGGGCATCCGCTCGCAATCCCGCATGGCCAAGGCCATGAAAATCCCGGTGGAAGTGATTCAGCAGCGCACCGAGGCGCTGTCCGAGAACAACCCGATGATGGGACATCGGGGCTGCCGGCTCGCCGTGACTTATCCCGAGATCTACAACATGCAGGTGCGGGCGATCGTGGAGGCAGCCTGTATCGTCAAGAAGGAAGGCACGCCCGTGCATCCGGAGATCATGGTGCCGCTGGTC
>JBGPEV010000232.1:0-5472 GCA_041482995.1 bacterium
GGAATTGAGCCTCGCGCTGCCCGACTTGCCCTGGCACACCCAGCGGGACCGCATCGCCGAGACCGGCGCCACGTTGGCGCTGCTGATCGGCACGCTGGGCAAGATCGCGCGGGACGTGAGCCTGCTCATGCAGACCGAAGTGGGCGAGGCGCTGGAACCGGACGCGCCGGGCGCGGGCGGCTCCAGTTCCATGCCCCACAAGCGCAACCCGGTCTCCTCCGCGCGGGTGCTGGCCGCCGCCGTGCGGGCGCCCGGGCTGGCCGCCACGCTGTTCTCGGCCATGGTGCAGGAGCACGAGCGCGGCCTGGGCGGCTGGCACGCGGAATGGACCGCCCTGCCGGAGTTGTTCGAATTGGCCGCCGGCGCGCTCTCCCAGACGCGCCACGTGGTGGCCGGGCTGGAGGTGGATGCCGCCCGCATGCGCGCCAACCTGGACGCCACCCAGGGCCTGCTCATGGCCGAGGCCGTGAAGCTGGCCTTGGCGCCCCATCTCGGCGCGGAGGCCCACGCCCGGGTGGAGCAAGCCTGCCGCGCGGCCGCCGGGCAGCGCCGTCCCTTGCGCGCGGTACTGGCCGCCGATCCGCAAGTGGCCAGCTTGTTGCCGCCGGCGGAGTTGGAGCGGCTGTTCGACCCGGCCCGCTACCTGGGCGCCAGCGCCGAATTCGTGGCGCGGGCGCTCGCGCGTCATGCGGCCCTGCGCCGCAAGCGCTGAACCCCCGCCTTGGGAGACCCGATGGAAGACAAGCAACGGCACGAATCCGGATTGAAGGTGCGCCGCGCCGTGCTGGGCGATGCCTACGTGGAGCGCTCGCTGGCCAAGCGCAACGCCTTTACCACCGAGTTCCAGGACCTGATCACCCGCTATGCCTGGGGCGAGATCTGGACGCGGCCCGGGCTGGAGCGGCGCATGCGCAGCCTGATCACGCTCTCCATGCTGATCGCGCTGAATCGCGACGAGGAATTCCGGTTGCACATCCGTTCCGCCCGCAACAACGGCGTGACGCGCGAGGAGATCAAGGAACTGCTGCTGCAGTCCGCCATCTACTGCGGCGTCCCGGCGGCAAACGCGGCCTTCCGCTCCGCGAATGAAGTGTTCGCCGAGATGGACCGCGAGGGCACGGGGGGCTGACGCCGCGCCCAGGCCGGCCGGGCAGGCCGCATGACGTTGGTCATGGCCTGGGGCGGGGCAATGCCGCCAGGATGGACCCTGCCGTGACCCGGCACGGCGCAGGCGGCGCTCTGCCGCGCACGCAATGACGAGATCAGGAGCACGACCATGGCCGGAGGGATCGTTCGCGCCGTCATCACTCCCCATTCCCCGCGCATGGGCATCGAGAAGCAGGCCCCGGCGTTCCTCAAGGGCGTGATCGCCGGATCCCACTCCGTGGGGGAGGAGATTCGCGGGGCCAAACCGGATTTGCTGGTCGTCCAGTCCGCCCATTGGTTCACCACGTTCAACTGGTACGTGACCGTCCAGCCGGTGCACGAGGGCCTGTGCGTGGCCAGCGAGGCCACGGACCTGATCCCCGGCGTGCCCTACCGCCGGCCGGGTGACCCCGCGTTCGCCAGGGCGTTGCTGGCCGAGTTCGCGGCCCTGGGCATTCCGTGCCAGCCCAACGAGTCGCCCCATTTCCGCTGGGACTACGGCACCTGGGTGCCGCTCAACTACATCGACCCCGAGCAGCGCATTCCGGCGGTGTTGCTTCCGTCCTGCCTGCTGTCCAGTTTGGAGGAGTGCCTGGCCGTGGGCGGCGCGGTGCGGCAGGTGGCCGAGCGCCTGGGCCGCGGCGTGGTGTTCGTGGGCAGCACGGCCCTGGCCCATCAACTCGTGCGCGGCCCCGGTGTGTGGCCGCTGGAAACCCAGCAACAGCGGGACCGGGAGTTCATCGCCATGCTCGTCGAAGGCCGCATCGCCGCCGCCAAGCTGGCGCTGCACGACTACGCCCGGGAGGTGGTGGCGGAAGTCGGCGGGCGCGTGCTGGCCACGATGCTGGGCTGCCTCGACGACAAGTCCGGCGCGCGCCACGCGGGCCGCATGCACGGGGCCTACGGGCCTTCATCCGGCAGCGGCAACGCCAGCATCGCCGTGCGGCCGGTCGCCTGAAAGGTCCCATGAGCACATTCCCAACGCCCGACGCCTTCCCCAACGCGCTGCGGTTCGCCGATCTGCGGGTGGGCCAGACGCTGGGGCCGGTGACCCACCACGTGACGGCAGAGATGATCCGCCGCTACGCGTCCTCCACCGGCGACGCGCACCCGGACTACCAGGACCAGTCCCCCATTGCCCCGCCCGCCATGGCCACGATCTTCTCCACCCGCTTGATGGGGCGGGTGGGGATAGACAGGCCCAGCGGCGGGATTCACGCCCGGCACGAGTACGAGTTCCTCGCCGCCTTGCGCGCGGGGCAGCGCGTGACCACCACCGGCCGTGTGGTCGAGAAGACCGTGCGGCGGGGCCGCAACTACGTGGCCTATGAGACGCTCACCGTGGACGGGGCGGGCCGGCCGATCGCCCGCTGCCGGGTCACCCAGATTTTCGCCCAATAACCCCGCCCGCCGGAGCGCGCGTCCATGAGCCCTGCCGCCTTCCCCGCCACCCGCCGCCGCTTCACCCAGGAGATGGTGAACGCCTACGGCGAAGTGAACGAGGACCGCAATCTGCTGCACTACGAGCAGGCCGCCGCGGAGCAGGCCGGCTTCCCCGCGCCATTGGTGCACGGCGCCATGGTGGCGGCGCTGCTGAGCGAAGCCTGCCGCGCCCACTTTGGCGACGCGTGGCTCACGGCCGGGCGGCTGCAGGTGGCGTTCGTCAAGCCGGTGTTCGTCGGGCAGACGGTGACCGCCGGGGGTAAGCTTCGCGGCGACGGCGCATGCGAGGTGTGGTGCCGCAACGAGGCGGGGGACGATGTGGCGGTCGGCGAGGCCCGCTGCGGGTAACCCCCAGCGCTGCGGTTCTCCTCTCCGGCACCGTGCGCCCCGCACGTGAACCCCGGTTGGTGCCGGGCCGGCCGGCCCGTTGCTCCCGTGATCCTGAGCCCCCTCGATTGCGCCCCACCGTCGGGGCCGCCAATCGAGGGCAGCGCGACGGCGCGCGGACCGGGTCGCGGCGCGACGGAGGGAGAAAGAGGGAGGAGGCCCCCGCCTGGCGGGGCAGGGGCCCGCACGGTGGCAAGGCCAGTGCGTTGGCCATGCACCGTCCTTGGTTCTGTTTGGGAATGCAGACCGGAATGGTCGCTCTGTATCCCCACCCTGGCTCTCCCCATCCTGTGGGGAAGGTAACTGCCGTAACTGGGCCATCCGAGTTCCACCCCATAAGTGGGGAGGAACCGCGCACCGCGCCGCGCCGGACGCTTGCGGGAGGCGCCTGCGGTACTGGCGAGGGGGAGGATGCGAAGGCGCTGAGGCGCTACCGGAGTCTTCCAGACTCAAGACAGAGCCTAGCCGGTACCGCGCGCCCCTATTGGGGAAGGGGGGGAGGGGCGCGCGATACCGTCAGGCCAAATGCACGGCGACCCACAAATAGAGGGCGACGGTGACGCCCAGCAGCGCGTGAATGGCGATACGATCCAACAGACGGCGATCCAACACTCCTCGATCTAACAGACGGCGCTCCAGCAACCTTCGGGACATGTGGCGCTCCATCGCTGGTGACTCAACCCTGCCCCCCGCTGACCGATGCGCTCGGGGTGGGGCCGCAACCACTGTAACCTGCTCCCAGCCCTCCGATATGATCTAGGTCAGGTAGTGGCCCTGATTCGGAACATGGGGATGGGCGGAGCGATCCGGCCGCGCAGGAGCCTTATGACCTACGAACGCTTCGAGAGCTTGAAGGTCCGTATCCAGCAGCGGGTGGCCTGGGTGACGATCGACCATCCACCCATCAACCTGTTCGACAAGGCGCTGATGCTGGAATTCCACTATCTGGGCAAGGCCCTGGCCCAGGACGACGGCGTGACGGTCGTGGTGGTGCAGAGCGCCAATCCGGACTTCTTCATCGCCCACGCGGACTTGACGCTGATCGAGGAGCCGGTGCGTGAGGAGACCAGCTTCTTCCAGGCCATGGTGGACCGCTTCCGCACCATGCCCAAGGTGACCATTGCCAAGATCGAGGGGCGCGCCCGGGGCGGCGGAAGCGAGTTGGCGCTGGCCATGGACCTGCGCTTTGCCGCGCGGGGACGGGCGCTGCTGGGCCAGCCCGAGGTGTGCCTGGGGTTGATTCCCGGCGGCGGCGGCACGCAGCGGCTGGCCCGGCTGGCGGGCCGCGCCCGCGCCATGGAGATCGTGCTGGGGTGCGAGGACTTCGACGCCGACCTGGCGGAGCGCTACGGCTGGGTGAACCGCGCACTGCCGCCCGCGGAACTGGGTCCCTTCGTGGAGCGGCTGGCCCGGCGCATCGCGAGCTTCCCGCCGGAGACCCTGGCCCTGGCCAAGGAGGCGGTCAACGCGGGGGAGTGGGCCGTGCATCAGGGGCTGGCCGAGGAGAACCGCCTGTTCAATGCGGCAGTCACGTCGGCCGCCTACGCGCGCCGCAAGGAGCGCTTCCTGGGCATGGGCGGACAGACGGCGGCGGTGGAGCTGGACCTGGCCGGCATCGCCGAGCGCCTGGCGGAGCCCTAGCGTTCCCCGGGAAGCGCCAACCGGAACCGCCGCTGGCGCCGCTGCAAGATGGGCCGGTTGGGGCGCGCAGCCCTTCCGCGCCCCCGGCGCGCCCGGGGCGGCGGCGGCTCCGCACGCACTGAAATCCGAGGAGGTGTCGGTGGCAAAGCGCCCGCGGGCACTTCGGTAACTGTACTCCCCGGGCAGGCGCGTGTCGACCGAATTCCACATGACCAATGTCCTGGCAAAACAGCCACCAGAGCGGCGATTAGGGGTTGCCCAGATCGGGGTGAAGCGTACAATAGAGGTGAACGAGAGGCCCTTGGAAGGACGCCGCCCGGATCGCTGGCGGGCTAAGCCCGGGGTGGCTGGCGTCACACGGGTGACGCTGCAGGACACCGCCCAGGGGGCGGCGAGGTGAGTGGCGCCATCTCGGTGAGGTGGCGGGCAGGACGGGGCCCGGAGCCTCGACGTCGGCCGGAGGAGGGGTAACCCAAGCAAGGCTGACGTCCCGGGTCGCGGCAACGGGGGGCGCAGTCAGCAGTGCGTTGTTGATAGAGAGGCGCAAAATAGGCAGTGACTCAACCGGAAGTCTGATGCGCGGCCGCCCGCGCGCAAGTGCCTCGCCCCGCTTACCCGGTATTCGGCCGGGCGCGCTGGCTGGTGGCAAGCCGGGACGAAGATAATGCCCCCCACAAGGGGCTGCGAACGGAACGCTCCTGCAAGGGCGTGTATCGCGAATCCCCGGCGTCCCCTCATCAGGGGACGTCCGGGGATTTTCCTTTTCGTGAGGACCGCACCCCCTCCCAGCGCTCCACTCAAGGGCTGGCTCTCGCCCCCGCTCCTGGGCGAGTAGCAACCTGCCCCGACCCGTCC
>JBGPEV010000233.1:0-5462 GCA_041482995.1 bacterium
AGCAGGGAGCGAGGCTTCCCTGCACCCTGATTCGGTGCGCAGAGGCAGGAACGCCGGCCCTGTGAACCGAAGCGGGGGGTGCGGGGGGACGTGTTCCCCCGCAAGCAGTTAATGTCCATGCGGTACCGTTTGGCACTATCAAACAGCGCCTGGTTTGAAGCGCGGCACCGCGGCACGTTTCCCAGCTCAGCGGCGCGCAATCTTGTCCAGCACGGGCAGCAAGTAGGAGTGGAATTTCTCCGGGTTCTCGATCATGGGGAAATGCCCCATCTCCTTCATCAGCACGAACTCCGCGCCGGGTATGAGGTTGGCCGCGGCCCGGGTCATCTCCGGCGTCGCCGAATAATCATATTCCCCGCTGAACAGGAACACGGCGCACTGGCGCGTGTCGATCGCCTGGATGGCCTCCCGCACGTCGTGATCGAAGCTGTAGAAGTGGATGTCGCCCTCGTAGACCCCCGGGCCGGATTGGCTGTAGATCCACCAGTTTTCCCGCCGGTTGACCTCGGGGCTGTGGGGCGCCGAGAGGCCGTAGGAGTACGTGGCGGCAATCTCGCCGCCATGCACGGCCGGGTGGCTCAGGTACTGGTTGGAGCGGCCCGGTGCGTAGGCCGCGCTTTCCAGGCCGATGATGCCCCGCAGTTCCCGGTAATAGGTCGCCGCCAGCCGCAGGACGATCGCTCCGCCCATGGAACACCCCATCACCACGGGCCGCTCCAGTTCCAGCGCCTGCCAGACGGCGCGGATCACGTCCACGTAGTGTTGACTGGTGAGGCAATACTTGGTGCGCCACCACCCTTCCGGCGGGTTGGACTTGCCATGGTAGGGCATGTCGAACGCGATCACGCGGAAGCGGCCGGTCACCCGCGGATCGTTGAGCAGGTGGCGATACTGCCGCGTATCGGCCGCGGCCGTGTGCAGGCAGAGCAGGGGAATGCCCCGTCCGGCTTCCTCGACATAGATGCGGTACGCGTTGCCGCCCGCCTGGACCTGAAGGTACCGGCCCACCGCCGCCTCGAAGCTCGCCATGTCAGCCCCCCACCGTCCGCATCAGGCTCATGAAACGCTGCAGCGCCCGGGCGTTCTGCATGGCCAGCAGCGTGTCGCCCTCCAGCTTGAACTCCGGCACGCGCATCAGCATGGCGAAAATCTCGTTGAACAGGGGCGGCGGCAGGGGCTGGATGAAGTTCCGCAAGTGCTCCTTGGGCGCGCGCAGGGCGAAGCTCCAGGCCTGGTCGAACCGGGGCGCGGGAACGATCTCCACCAGCTTTCCCCGGTCGGCCCGGAACAGGAACTGGGCGTCGCCCGCCTGAAAGAGGAAGGAGGTGGTGAACCAGTTGCCGATCGCGCCCAGTTCCTCGTCGCCGTTGACGGCTTGCTGGAACGCCGTCATCCACTCGGGCGATGGGAATTCCTTCATGTCCGCTCCCACACGATGTCCTGACGCCCGATCCCAAGGGTTGCCGCCCGCGACCCCGGCGCCCTTCACTCCTTCGGCCCGCTGCGCGTCGTGGTCAGCTCCTCGTAGCTGTACATGATGCCCGCGGCATCGATCCCGCCGTCCACGTTCAGCACCTGGCCCGTCGTGTGGCTGCACTCGTCGGAGGCCAGGAACAACGCCGCGGAGGCGACGTCCTGGGCGCTGCCGTAGTGCTGGATGGGGCTGCGCTCCATGAAGGCGCGCCACTGATCGGGGCCGTGATGGGTCATGGGCGTCTGGATCGGGCCGGGGGCGATGGCATTGGCGAGGATGCCCAGGTGCGCCAGTTCGACGGCCATCACCTTGGTCAATTGAATGATCCCGGCCTTGGACGACCCGTAGGCGGCCCGTCCGGAACCGCCGCGCTGCCCCTGGATGGAGGCGATGTTGACGATCCGTCCGCCGCCGGTTTCCGCCATGATGCGCGCAATGGCCTGGGAACAGAGGAAGGTGCCGGTCAGGTTGATGCGGATCACCCGCTCGAAGTCCGCCAGCGTGGTCTCGAGAAAGGCCCGGTGGAATCCCACGCCGGCATTGTTCACCAGGATGTCCGCCCGGCCGAACGCCTTGCGCACCGTCTGGCTCATCGCCTCGACTTGCGCGGGATCGGAGATGTCCGCCGCGCAGGCCCGGGCGCTTCCGCCCGCGCTGCGGATCTCGTCCTGGGTGCGGCGCGCGGTATCCTCCTTGCGGTCCACCACCAGGAGGGTCGCGCCCTCCCGCGCGAAGCGCAGGGCGATCTCCTTGCCAATGCCGCTGCCCGCGCCGGTCACCACGGCGATCTTGCCTTGCAGACGCACGGCGCTCCTCTTGCTCGATCCGCCCCCCGCCGGGCGGGAATGGCACGGTCAGCGTTGGGCGGCCGGTTCATCCCCGAGGACGAACCGGCCGCGCCAGCGGAAGGGTTCAGCTACTGGCTCTTGGGCCAGATCACCTTGGCGACCGCGGCGGACTCCGGATAGACCGTCACCGGGACCCCTTTCTGCCACTGCACCACCAGCGGCAGCGCGCGATCCCGGCGCCCGTTGGGCTGAAACTTCACGCCACCCGCGAAGGCACTGGCGGCGGGTCCCGAGGTCAGATCCATCTTGCGGATTTCCTCGGCCACCTTCACCCGGCCGGCGGAGCGCGCCCTCTCCATCGCTTCCTTGAGAATCCACACGTGACCGTAGTGCGACGCGCTGTCTTGGCTCAGCCAGGGCTCCCCTGTGCGTTTCTTGAAGCGCTCGATCAAATCCTCCTGCCCCTTGATGCCCCAATTCGCGACGATGAACATCAGGCCTTCCAGTTGATCGGGCCCCACCGCCTTGAGCAATTCCGGAATGCCCAAATGGGCGCCGTTGCCCACCACCGGCACGGTGCCCCGGCCCAGCCGGAACTCGTTCATTTTCTCGATGATGAGCTTGTTGTCCGGCATGGCGGTGGTGCCCAGCACGAGCAGACTGGGGCGGGACGACCGCACTTTCTGCACGAGCGGGGTGGCGTCGGAAAGCGGCGGCGTGAAGATCTCGTCCATGACGAGCTTGATGCCCAAGCTTTCCAGCCCGCCCTCCCGGATCGGTTTGGTGAAGCTGAGCGGCGCGGCGGTATTGTCCATCAGGATCCCCGCCGTCTTGAGCCGTTGGCCAGTGGCGGCTTCAGCCATCGCGGCCACCGCCGGCATGGCGCCACCGGCGGCCACTCCGTTTTTGGAGGATTCATCCGGAGCTTCAGGGGGGCGGCCGCCATTGCCTACCCCGGCGTGGCTCCCGGCAAGTTGGCTCTGCGAGCCGCGACCAGCGGGCGATGGTCGCGCGTGCTATAGCAGAATCGAATTTCACCTGTCAACGAAACGGGCGCGGAGGAGAAACGATCTCCCGCGCCCGGCTTTTTCCGTTGCGCCAACATTGCTACGGTGGCCCGTTACCGGCATCGGCAGTGCCACCGGGCCAACCGCGCGCCATCCGCGCATCGTGCACAAAGGAGGAGCAGAACATGAGCGGCAACGACACCTATGAAGTCTACGCGGTGAAATACGCGACGATGCAGAACCGCTTTCGGCGAGACAACTTCATCATCGCAGACGACCATGACTCGCCCATGCCCCTCGACTACTTCGTCTGGGCCATCGTCAATCCAGAGCGGACCGTGATCGTGGACACGGGCTTCACGCCCGCCGAAGGGAAGATCCGCGGGCGCAACGTGATGCGTCTGCCCCGCGAGGGCCTGGCCATGCTGGGCATCGAAGCGGCCAAGGTGCAGGACGTGGTGGTGACGCACATGCACTACGACCATGCCGGCACCCTGGAGGACTTCCCCGCCGCGAAGTTCCACGTGAACGACCTGGAAATGGCCTACGCCAGCGGACGGCAGATGTGCGTGTCCACGTTCCGCCACGCGTTCACGGCCGAGCACGTGTGCGCCATGATCCGCAGCCTGTTCGAGGGCCGCGTGGCGTTCCACCGGGGCGACGAGGAAATCGCGCCCGGCATCAGCGTCCATCACATCGGCGGCCACACGCCCGGCATGCAGAGCGTGCGGGTGAAGACCCGGCGCGGCTGGGTGGTGCTCGCCTCCGATGCGTCCCACTTCTACGAGGAAATGGAGCGCTCCATGCCCTTCCCCGTCGTCTATCACGTGGGGGACATGGTCGAGGGCTGGGCCAAGCTGAAGCGCTTGGCGGAATCGCCCCAGCACGTGATCCCCGGCCACGATCCGCTCGTGCTCAAGCGCTACCCCGCGCCCAAGCCCGCTTTGGAAGGTGTGGTGGTGCGCCTGGACGTGGAGCCGCAGGGGTAATGGTGAGTCCCGGTCCGGTTTTCGGAACATTCGCCACGCGGATGCCTCGCGCGTAACCGCTCCCCCGTCGCTTCGCGACACCCCCTCCCAGTGCCGCTGGCTTGCACCCCAAGGGGTGCTCGCGTGGGGGAGGGGGCCGGGGGGAGAGGTAACGCGCCGGCACGCGGCTCCGACTGAGCCGAAAAATAAGGCGTGACGAATCACGAGTCGGCAAGGCTGCGCACGGAGCGGGCAGCGCCTTGACGCGGATGCCCGGCGCTCGGTACGCCTGACATTCCGCCCCGCCCGCCGCCCGCTGCGTGCGTTGTCGCCGCTCACACGAAAGAGGAACGTCATGCCCACGCTCACCACCGCCCAGGCCGTCGTGGAAAGCCTGCTGCGCCACGGCATCCGCACCGTGTTCGCGCTGCCGGGCTACCACAACGATCCGCTGTTCGACGCCTTCCATGGGGCACGGGACCGCCTGCGGGTGATCCACCCCCGCCACGAGCAGGCGGCGGGCTACATGGCCCTCGGGGCGGCGCTGGCCACCGGAAAACCGCAGGCGTTCTGCGTGGTGCCCGGGCCGGGATTGCTCAATGCCGGCGCGGCCCTGCTCACGGCCTACGGCATGAACGCCCCCGTGTTGGCGCTGGTGGGGCAGATTCCCCAAACGGACATCGACCGCGCCTATGGCCATCTGCACGAGATACCCGACCAACTCGGCTTGGCGCGCCATTTGACCAAGGTCGCCGCCCGCATCCACACCGCCCAGGAGGGGGCGCAGTTGGTGACCGATGCGCTGCGCTACGCCACCAGCGGGCGCCAACGCCCCGTGCTGCTGGAGTGCGCCCTGGACCTGTGGGGACGCAGCGGACCCGTCACGTTTCCGCCCATGCCCGCGCCGGTCACGGAGCCCCCCGTGGACGAGGAGGCGGTGGAGGCGGCGGCGAAAATTCTCGGCGCGGCGCGGCGTCCGCTCATCGTCGTGGGCGGCGGCGCCCACGATGCGGCCCCGCAAGTGCGCGCGGTGGCGGAGTTGCTGGAGGCGCCCGTGTTCTCCTACCGGCGCGGGCGGGGCGTGATGCCCAGCAGCCACCGCCTGGCCGCCAACATGCCCCTGGGCCACCGGCTCTGGGCGGAGGCGGACGTGGTGCTGGGGGTCGGCACGCGCATGCTCTTCCCCCTCGCCGACTGGGGGGTGGACGCCCAACTGAAGGTCGTG
>JBGPEV010000234.1:0-5458 GCA_041482995.1 bacterium
AGGGCTGGGAGAAGACGAACTCGATCGCCTCGCCCTTGCCGAAAATCTTGATGTCGTCGAGCGTGCGGGGAAAGGACTGTCCCCAGGCGGGCGCGGCCAGGATTGCCGCGCTCAGGGTCAGTGCCGCCAGGGCCAGCATCCTGCCCGCCACTGCGTTCACCCTCATGTCGCTCTCTAGTGATGGGCTAGGAAGGCCAGCCGATCGTTTGGGTCCAGGATGGACGTGATCTTCAACGCGAACTTGTCGTTCACGACCACCACCTCGCCCTTGGCCACCGGCTTGTTGTTCACCAGCACGTGCAGCGGCTCGCCGACCAGCCGGTCCAATTCGATGATGGAGCCGCGGCCCCACCCCAACAAATGGCTGATGTAGTACAGGCGGCGGCCGACTTCCACGGTGACCTGCAGGTTCACATCCAGCAGGTAATTGATGTCGATGGCGGATTTGCTGCCGGTGGCCACGCGGGCGGCGTTGCTGTCCGCCGCCATCGCTGCGCCCCCTGCGGGGGCTTCGGGGGCGGCATCGCCTCCGCCGCCCGCGGGATCGCCTTGCTTCTGATCCTTGATGTCTTTTTCGAGTGCCGTCCAATCGAGATTGTCCAGATTCTCGAACGACTCGAAATCCATCTTGTCGGCCATGGGAACTCCTCCTGCGGCGGGGCGGGTTCAACCCCTCGTCCTCCCCACCCGGCGTGGCGGATGGGAGAGCGCGGCTATTGGATGTAGAATTCGGTGATCAGCAGCTTTTTCACCGGGCGCGGATCCTTCCATTCCTTGGATTGGGCCGGCAGCACGGTTTCGATCCGCAACAGGATGCGTTGCTTGAGGTCCTCGATGGTGCGCGAATCCCGCAGCGATTCGGCCGTCAAGGTGCGCAACTCGCCCAGCACCAGATCCTTCACCTCCGCCTGCCGGGCGCCCACGTAGGCCTTCGCCCCCTCCTCGCTCAGCAGCAACTGCATGGAGGTCTTCAAGTAGCGCCGTCCGTCCGCCAGATTGACGATGAACGTTCCCAAATCGAGATAGGCCGGATGCTCAAGATGCTCTTCGGACTTCATGACGGCTGAGGCACGCCCACCCCCTTCCGCCGGTTTGTCCGCGCTCTTGTGCACGAGGTAGTACCAAGCGATGATTCCGCCGCCGCCGATCAGCGCCAGTACGACGAGGCCCATCACGGCCATTTTGACCAATCGTCCGAGGCCCTTGCCGCCTTCGCCCTCCGCCATCTTCCCTCCCCTATTGAAGTTAACCTCGTTGACTTCAGTCATCGCAGACTCCCATCAATCCCGAGGGTCCATGCATGGCCGGTACCATAGACTCGCTTGCGGACCACGGTAACGGATTCCGGCCCGTCCCTCAAGCAGGGGAACCGTGGCAACATGGGGCGAAAATCCTCGGCGCCGCCGGCCCTGCGCCCCGCGCCGGGAACAGGCTGAGGCTTCCCCAGAGCGGGACCTTGCGTTACAAGAAAGGGTGCCGTTTTTCCTGCTAAACCGTTATGCTCGTCGCAAATCGCCGGTCAACCCGGATGGAATAAATTGTATATATTTATGATGATGCGCATGCTAGGGTGATTCGGGACAGGAGCTGGGCGACGGATGCCGCGCAAGAGGACGCTGACGGGGAGTGGTCAACGAAGGGGGTGAGATGTTCGGGCATAAGGTACCGGAAGCGTCGGCGAACGTACTGTTGGAGTCCGAGACCGAGTTCCTTCGGCATTTGGACCAGCAGGCCCATCAATGGCTGGGGAATCATTACCAGTGGTACGACAAGGTGCGCAAGGCCAAGAAAGGCGATTCCGGCCTGTTCCACGACGCGACGATGGAGGAACAGATGCTCGCCACCCGCGCCGCCCTGGCGCGGGTCACGGAGACGCTCCAGACCGCGATTGTATTGGCCTACAACAACACGGTGGAAACCGTGGCACGCGGGGGGCATCCGCCGGACGGCTGGCCGACACCCCTGGCCATGCCGGATCGCAACAATCCGCCGCCCACCGGCGCGGCGCAGGATACGTTGGTCATCGCCTACCATCCGATGAAGTTCCTCAACTTGGCCCGTTCCGTGCGGGACAAGGGCAAGGGCGTGCCGTACTACACGGACAGCCTGGTCAAGAAGCTCTGGATGAAGGTGATCGGGTTCTATTGCGAGCCCAGCCACTGGCAGCCCGATCGCCTGGGCCTCATCGTCAGCCGCATTCCCCCGGAGGCCCAGTTGCAGGAGGTGCAGAGCACCCTCGGGGCACTCAAGACCGAGGTGGACCTGCTGTTGAACAACCATCAGCCGTTCAAATTTGGGCGGGCCCGGCCCTCGGGCGACCCCAACGCGAAGAATTCCGCGGAAGACCTGTACAAGGCCAGCGACGAGGAAATGGTGACGGATCTGTATCTGCAGCATTTCGTGCTGCAGGGTTTGGATACGTTCATCTTCCGCTATTACCTGATGCTGATGGGGTGCGCGAAAAATCTGCGGGTGCCGCGGATGCTCTCGCACATGTTCCTGCCGCTGCTCCACAAGACCGAGGAAATCCGCCAGCAATTCCAGGGTTCCTTCCTGATGGAGCGCGACAAGTCCCGCCTGCGGGGGGAATTCCAGACGTTCTTCAAGGAGGTCGAATCCCGGCCCCCGTTCCAGGTGACCAAGGAACACGGCAAGGAGGTGCGCCGCATCCAGCTTTCCCACCGCTGGCTGGACCTGATGGGACTGCCCCGCACCCCCAAGTTGACCGACCATCAGCGCCAGGCCTGGAGCGCCGTGCTGCGGCAGGAAGTGCTGGGCAAGCTGGAGAACTCGACCGGCTATGCGTTCCTCCTGGAGCTGCTCAATTCCCTGGTGATCGCCACGTCCAATTCCGTGGATGGCAAGCTCAAGGCGGCCAAGGCCCTGCGGGACTTTGCTTTTGACCAGGAAAAGCTGGGGCTCTCCCAGATCGCCCGCAAGCGCCGCGCGGTGGAGGAGAACAAGCGCAAGATTTTGCGCAAGGCGAACAAATTCAAGGCGGAGAAACAGTTCGACACCGTGAAGGCCTACGAGGATCAGGCGGCGGCCATGGAGGCGGAAGCCACCAAGAGCCTGGACGGCCTGCAGCAGGCCGTGCTCAAGCGCAAGGAGGCCCTGCTGGCGCGCGTGGAGCAGTTGGAAAAGATGGCCAAGGAGGAGGGCGAGCAGAACACCGGACGGGCCGCGGCAAACATCTACGAACTCGCGAGCGCCGCCGATACCGACCGCAAGCTGCGCGCCGGGCTGTTGCCGTTCCTCGCCCAGCATCTGAAGGAGGAGAAGGACGAGGCGTACAACACGCTCTACCGCTTCCTCTTCGGCGTGCTGACCGATCTGACGCCGACGGAGAAGATGATGCTGCGCAAGGTCGTCTCCACCCGCATGAAGCTGGAAGACCACGAGTTGGCGGTGTCGGACGAAGAAGTGAAGCAATATCAGCAGCAGATCTTGACGGCCAAGACCGAACTGAACATGGAGGTGCCCGGCCTGATGGACTTGAAGATGATTCATGGGCCGTTGCAGATCAAGCTGGACCAAATGTTGGATCTGGGGTTGGACGCGGCCAGCTTGAACGCGCTGCTGCACATGCCGCTCTCGCCCCCCAACAAGGCGCCCGTCAAGCTGCCCCTGCCGACGGTGCGCAAGGTGCTCGCCCTCAACCACCTGATGCATCCGATCCCGGAGCACGACCTGCTGCTCCCCAACGTCGAGGCCGATGCGCCACTCATCAAGCGCATCAACTTCAACCGGCTGGCGAAGCTGCCCTGATGCCCGGCGCGCCGGGAATTTCCCTGACGATCCGTGACGTGCGGGTGGTGCCCTACGCCCTGGCCTTCCGCCAGCCGTTCGCCACGGCCCGGGAAGCGATCGCCCTGCGCCGGGGGTTCACCGTGTGGGTGGCCGACACCGCGGGCCGCTGGGGGGTGGGGGAGGCCGCGCCGCTGCCCGGCTTCGGCATGGAGCGCCTGGAGGAATGTGCCGCCGCGCTGGAGGCGGGGCGGGGGGCGCTGACCGGACGCGAGATCGCCTTGCCCCGGTCGTGGTCACCGCGGTTGCAGCCCGGTTTCGGCATTCTGCCGGATGCGGATCTTCGCCCGGCGGCACGGCATGGGCTGGAATGCGCACTGCTGGACTTGGCCACCCAGCAGGCCGGAATTCCCCTCTCCCGCTGGTTTCATCCCCTCGCCGCCACCCAGGTCCCCGTCAACGCCACGGTGGGTGCGGCAGCCCCGGAGGAGGCGGCGCGGCAGGCGGAGGAACAGGTGGCGCGGGGTTTCACCACGCTCAAGATCAAGGTCGGCGTGGGCGGCGACGCCGCGGACGCGGCGCGGCTGGCGGCGGTGCGTGCCGCCGCCGGCCCGGCCGTGCGGTTGCGGATTGACGCCAACGAGGCCTGGGACGAGGCGCAGGCGCTGCGCATGCTCCGGCGTCTGGCGCCCCTGGGGGTGGAGTACGCGGAGCAGCCCGTGCCCGCCACGGAGATCGACGCGATGGCCCGCCTGAGCGCCGCCAGCCCCGTCCCCGTCGCGGCGGACGAGATGGTGACCACGGAGGCCCGTGCATTGGCCGTGCTGCGGGCGCGCGCCGCCCACGTGCTCGTTCTCAAACCCATGGCCTTGGGCGGCTTGATCGCCGCCCTGCGTGTGGCGCACCGCGCCTTGGCGGGAGGGGTGCCGGTGGTGCTGACCACGATGCTGGAGGGGGTGTATGCGCGCATGGCGGCGGTGCATGCGGCCGCCGCGCTGCCCGCCCTGGCTGCGGGCCGCGTGGTCCTGCCCGCCTGCGGCCTCGCAACCGGACACTTGCTGCGCGAGGATTTGGTGGCGCTGCCGCCGTTACCCCAACGGGGAAGCTTCGCGGTGCCCGCGGCCCCCGGGTTGGGAATCGGCGGCACCCCGCCCTGACCCCGGCCGCGGATCGGCAGGCCGGCCAACGGGATGCGGCGGGCACGCCGCGTAGGGACGAACGTCCCCTCGCTAACACTTCTGCTACGCCTGCCGGGTTGAAAAAACCCTGACGCAGATCAGGTGTGAAACAATTGATGTTTTCGGAAATCCTTCCTAAGCTACCCCTGCATTGCCGCCGCCCGGACGCCCCAGGCGCGGCCCACCCGCACGGTGCGGAGCGGTCGACCCATTGCCGCTCCCTGCTGGACCCTCGCGTGACTAGAGAGACCCAATCATGAAGGTAGGCATTCCCAAGGAGGTGCTGCCCGGCGAAACCCGGGTGGCCGTCATCCCGGAAACCGTCAAGCGCCTGGTGGAGAAGGGCCTGGAGGTGAGCGTGGAAGCCGGCGCGGGCACCCTGGCCGGATTCGGCGACGAGGAGTACCAAGCCGCCGGCGCGACCCTTGCCGCGGCTCACGATGCGCTGCTGGGGCAATCGGATTTGCTGCTGAAAGTGCGGCGCCCCACGGACGGCAAGAACGGCCTGCCGGATGAAATTTCCAAGCTCAAGC
>JBGPEV010000235.1:0-5428 GCA_041482995.1 bacterium
CGCGTCTCCTCCCTTATGCGCACGGCGACCCTCCGCCGGCGGCGCGGCGCGCGGGCGGCCGCGCGACTGGGGTGCTTGGGGCCGTGGCCGTCATCGGGGCGCGCTCTCGAAGCTGATGCGGGGGTCCACCAGGATCAGCGACAGGTCGCTGAGCAGATTGCTCACCAGGGCGAGCAGGGAGAAGAAGAACAGGGTGGCCATCACCACCGGGTAGTCGCGGCTGATGATGGACTCGTAGGAGAGCAAGCCCAGGCCATCGAGGGAGAACAGGGTCTCGATCAGCAGGCTGCCGGAGAAGAACACGGATAGGAAGCTGCCGGGAAAGCCCAGGATGATGGGAATCATCGCGTTGCGGAAGACGTGCTTCCACAGCACCTTGCCCTCGGAGAGCCCCTTGGCCCGGGCCGTCACCACGTACTGTTTGTGGATCTCGTCCAGGAACGAGTTCTTGGTGATGAGCGTCAGCACGGAGAAGCTGCCGATCACGTAGCAACTGAGGGGGAGCACCAGATGCCAGAGGTAGTCCAGCGCCTGGGCCATGCGCGGCAGTTGTTCGAAGTTGTCGCTGGTGAGGCCCCGCAGCGGAAACACCGTCCAGAACGATCCGCCGCCGAACAACACGATGAGGAACACGCCCAGCACGAAGCCGGGGACGCTGTAGCCCACCAGGATGATCGCGCTGGTGGCGGCATCGAACGCGCTGCCGTGCTGGACGGCTTTGCGGATGCCCAGGGGGATGCAGGCGGCATAGACCAGCAGGAAGCTCCAGCCGCCCAGGGAGACCGAGACGGGCAGCTTCTCCAGCACCAGTTGCACGACGAGCTTGTGATGATAGTAGGACTCGCCAAAGTCGAACGTGAACAGGCGCGCCAACCAGTTCCAGAACTGCACGTGGACCGGCTTGTCGAAGCCGTAGAGGCGCTTCAGGTACTCGATCTGCTCCTCGCGGAGTTCCGCCGCGCCCTGGCGCACCCCGGCGCCGGAGCCGGAAGCGCCCCCGCCCTCCCCGGCGCGCTCATGGGCGCGCAACTGGGAGAGCATGCGTTCCACCGGCCCGCCCGGCACCATTTGCAGGATCAGGAACGTGACCAGGACGATGCCGAACAGCGTCGGCACCATCAGCAGGATGCGCTTGAGGATGTAGGCCCACATGATCGCGTCAGGAGGAAAAGCAGTTGGAACCGCAGATTACGCAGATTGCGCAGATTGGAATCCGGCCAACCATCCAGATTTTCCGGGCTTCTCAGGTTTCAGATTCTGTCGCCAAAATGGATCCGAAGTGCATGCGGGTTGGGTTTCAACGATTCGACCTGGCGCGGCCGCCGCTAGAACTCACGATGGCGTTCGATCCAGGTGTTTCTACGAGATGCTTCGCGTTCGCTCAGCATGACTCCCTCTCCGATAATGTCATTCTGAGCCCTTCGCGGAGTTTACCCTGGAGTGAAGCGAAGGGCTCAAGGGTAAACTCCGCGAAGAATCCCTGTTCAAAACCTCGGACGTCGCAGTTCAAACTGAGCCACTACCCGGCCGCCGTCAATCTGCGAAATCTGCGGTTTCCAACGTCCTCACGGCATCGGCAGCGCCTTGTCGGCCTTCACCGCGGCCTCCAGCGCCCGGGCCTGGGCCGGGTCGATCCACCAGTACATCAGTTCCGTGAAGGGGTTGTAGTAGAGCGGGAGCGTCTTGGGGTGGCCGAATTTGTTCCAGTACGCGATGCGGTGATAATTGATGTACCACTGAGGCACCAGGTAGTACTCGTGCCACAGCACGCGGTCCAGGGCATGGGTCGCGGTGAGCAGCGCGGCGCGGGAGGGCGCCTCGATGATCGCCTCGACCAGCCGGTCCACCGCCGGGTGCTTGATGCCGATCACGTTGCGGCTCGCTTCCTGGTCCGCCGCTTCGGAATGCCAATAGTCCCGCTGTTCGTTGCCTGGCGACTGGCTCTGGCCAAAGCGGTTGACGATCACGTCGAAATCCTTCGTGTCCACCATGCGCTGGTAGACCGAATCGTCCACCACCTTCATGTCCGCCTGCACGCCGAGGCGCTGCAGGTTGTTCAGATAGGGCTCCACCACCCGCTGAAAGGCCGGAGAATCCAGCGTGACCGTGAAACGCAGCGGCCGCCCCGTGGATTTCTCGGTCAGCACGCCGTCCTGCACCTCCCACCCGGCGGCGCGCAGCAACTGCAGGGACTCGCGCAGGCGGTCGCGGATTTCCGGCAGGCCCTTGCCCACCACCTGCACGGGCGCGGTGAACACCTCCGGCGGCAGTTGGTCCTTGAAGGGGTTGAGCAGCGCCAGCTCGTCCTTGCCGGGCAGGCCTTTGGCGGCCAGTTCGGAATTGGCGAAGTAGCTGTCGTTGGGCACGTACTGCCCGTAGAACAGGGTGCGGTTGGTCCAGTCGAAGTCGAACGCCAGCGCCAGGGCCTTGCGCACGCGGCGGTCCTGGAAGACCGGCCGGCGCAGGTTGAAGGCGAAGCCCTGCATGCCCTCGTCATTGGAGTGGCGCAGCGATTCCTTCACGATCCAGCGCTTGTTCCACTTGTCACCCTGCAGGTCCACGGCCCACTGCTTGGCGATGTTGACGAACAGGAAGTCGAACTCCCCGGCCTTCAGCCCCTCCAGGCGCACGGACTCGTCCCGGTAGTACTTCACCAGGATCTCGTCGAAGTTGTAGCGCCCCACGTTGCTGCCGAGATTTTTCGACCAATGGTTGGGGTTGCGCTCGTAGCGGATGAACTTGCCGAACTCGAACTCCTTCACCCGGTAGGGCCCGGAGCCCAGCGCCTGGCGCACGTAGCCCTCGCCGAAGTTCTTGGCGCCGTAGAGGTGCTGGGGCAGGATCGGCAACTGCCCCGCGATCATGGCCAACTCGCGGTTCTTGCGGGCGAAGCGCAGGCGCACCGTGAGGCGGTCCACCGCCTCCACGGCCGAGACGTCCTTGTAGTAGAAGCGGAAGAACGGGGTTGCCGCGTCGCCGCGCAGCACCTGGTAGGAGAACACCACGTCGGCGGCGGTGACGGGCTGGCCGTCGGCGAAGCGCGCCTTGGGATTGAGCCGGTACACCAGGGACAGCTCGTCGGGCGCCACCGCGATCGATTCGGCCAGCAGGCCGTACTCGGTGAACGGCTCATCCAGGGAGGCATCGGTGAGCGTCTCGAACACGAGCGCCCCCAGCAGGAACGGCGCGCGCCCCTTGAGCGTGAAGGGATTGAGCGTATCGAATCCGCCCTCGCTGGGCAGCACCAGCGTGCCCCCCTTCCGCGCGGCCGGGTCGGCATAGCCGAAGTGCGCGAAGCCCGCCGGATACTTGGGCGTGCCGCCCAGCGCCAACGCGTGCTGTGGCCCGCGAGTCTGCGCCACCCCGGCCGTTGCCAGGAGTACGAGACCCGCCGCGGCGGCAAGCGCCCGGACGGACCGGCGGCTCAATGTCCTCAACGGCGGCCCTGCACGCATGCGGTCTCCTTGCAGCCGGGAAGCAGGATCGGATGCCGGCGCTCAAGCGTGAGCGTCCTGGATTCCCCCGCAGGCGCCCGCCCGGCAGAGCTTAACACACGGGAACCGGGCTTTGCAGGACCGCGTGGGGGAAGCGGCAGGGCAACCGCATTCTCGATTTCCATCATCTCGGGATCGGTGGCGGCGGGCGTCTCGCCCGCCTGCATCGCGTTGGCGGGCGGGACGCCCGCGGCCACCTTCTGCTGGCTGGGCGGTCGGACTTTGTGGGAGCCCTGGGGGCAGGATGGCGGCGCATTGCTCGTCCGCGCCTGATCCGGCCGGCGCCGCAGGCGGTCACGGCACCGCGAGCCACCTCTGGGGGGAGGGCCAACGGCGGAATCCGACACTGGCCGAACGGGCCCTCCCGCGGTGTGAACCGCGCACGCACGTTGACGTTCAATGGTGGGATTGCCGGCCTTGCCGGGGCACCGGCACGGTGCTAACCAGGGGCGGGGAGCCGTCCGGCCGCCGCCACCCCGGACGAGCCGCCCCCTTCGCCCAAGCAGGGAAACCGCCATGAAGAACCGATTCAGCCGCGGCATCGGGCTGCTGAGCTTGGCCCTCCTGCTCGGCGCGGGCTGCTCCCAGAAGGACGGGGGTGGCGCCGACGGCAAGCCGCAGGCCGCCGTGTCCTGGAAGGTGGCCAGCATGTATTCCTCCGCCTGGCCGGTCTTCGGGGAGAGCGGCACCTATTTCGCCGGTCAGGTGAACACCGCGACCGCGGGCCGCTTCAAGATCGAGATCTCCGAACCCGGCGCGCTGGTGCCCGCGCTGGAGGCCTTCGACGCCGTGAGCAAGGGCAAGGTGGACGCCCTGTGGTCGTCCGGCCGCCACCAGGCGGGCAAGATTCCGGCCGCGGTGCTGTTCTCCTCGATTCCCTTCGGCCCCAGTGCCGCCGAGTACCTGGGCTGGATCTACCAGGGCGGCGGGCTGCTGCTCTGGCAGGAGTTGTACGTCAAGTACAACGTGCGCCCGATCCCCTGCGGAGTGGCCCCCGCGGCCGGCGGGGGCTGGTTCCTGGAGGAGCTGAAGCGGCCCGACCAGTTGCGCGGCATGAAGATCCGCATGGACGGCCTGAGCGGCGCCGTGCTGGGCAAGCTGGGCGCCACCGTGCTGGAGCTGGCGCCCGAGGACGTGATCTCCGCCCTGGAAAAAGGCGTATTGCAGGGCGCGGGCGCGTCGGTGCCCGCGCTGGACGAGAAGCTCGGCATCCAGAAGGTCGCCAAGCATGCCTACTACCCGGGCTGGCAGCAACGCCTCTTGCTGCTGGAGCTGGCGGTGAACCTGGACAAGTGGAAGGCGCTCACGCCCGCGGACCGGCAAGCGGTGGAGTCCGCCTGCCGCGATACCATTGTGCAGACCCTCACCCAGGGGGACGTCAATCAACCGGCGGCGGTGGCCCGCATCCGCGCCGAGGGCGTCCAGATCCAGCCCTGGCCCACCGAGTTCCTGCGCGCCTTCCGGCGGGCGTTTGACGAGGTGGTGAAGGAGCAATCCGCCAAGGATGCCAACTTCGCGAAGGTGTGGGGCTCGCTCGCCCGCTACCGCGCGGCCTCCGCCGAATGGGCGCGCTTGACGGCGGTGCCGGAAAACTAGGGCGAACCACTACCCCTGCCTTGAACCACAACGGGCACAACGAGCACAAAGAACTGCGCACCGGGCTTGTCGAGCGAACGGGGGAGATGCTAGGCAACCGCAACGGCTGATTTCTCGCGGAGCCTGCCCTTGAGGGAACCAAAGGGCTCGAAATGACATCGCTCGTCACTCCGAGCCCTTCGCGGAGTTTACCCTTGAGTGAAGCGAAGGGCTCAAGGGTAAACTCCGCGAGGAGTCTGCTGCCCGTGCAAAGTCGGTCAACCACCCCATCAGCCTGGTTCCCGCCAAATCGGCCTTGCGCAGTTCGTCGTGCTCGTTGTGCCCGTAGTGGTTCAGCC
>JBGPEV010000236.1:0-5421 GCA_041482995.1 bacterium
GACTGGCGGCTGTTGCTGGCCCAGTTCGGGCATTCGGTCACCTTGATCCTCATCGGCGCGGCCGTGGTTTCGGCCTTCCTGGGCGCTGCCACCGATGCCGGCATCATCCTGGCGATCATTCTCATCAGCGCCGCCCTGGGCTTCTGGCAGGAACGGGCCTCCGTGCGCGCCGCCCAGGCCCTGCAAGCCCTGGTGCGGGTCACCGCGCAGGTCGTGCGCGGCGGCGTGGCGCTCGAGGTGCCGCTGGACACGGTGGTGCCCGGGGACGTCGTGGTATTGCGCTCCGGCGACCAGGTGCCCGGCGACGGGCGGGTGATCGAGAGCAAGGACCTGTTTCTCACCGAAGCCGCGTTGACCGGGGAGAGCTTCGCCGTGGAGAAGGCGCCGGGCAGCGTGGAAGCGGAGACGCCGCTCGGCCAGCGCGGCAACTGCGTGTTCCTGGGCGCCCACGTGCTGGGCGGGCTGGGCCACGTGCTGGTGGTGCGGGTGGGGCGCCAAACGGAATTCGGACACATCGCGGCTACGCTGCGCCAGCCCCCGCCCGAGGCGGACTTCGAGCGCGGGCTGCGGCGCTTCGGCTATCTGCTGCTGGAGATCACGGCCGCCCTGGTGATCGGCATCTTTGCCGTCAACGTCTGGCTGCACCGGCCCCTGGTGGATTCGTTCCTGTTTGCCACGGCGATCGCCGTGGGCCTCACGCCCCAGATGCTCCCCGCGATCCTGATGATCAACCTCTCCCGCGGCGCCCGGCGCATGGCGGAAAACAAGGTGATCGTGCGGCGCCTGGCCGCCATCGAGAACTTCGGCGGCATGACGATCCTTTGCTCGGACAAGACGGGCACGCTCACCGAAGGCTCGATCCAACTGGATACCGCCCTGGATGCCTGGGGCGCGCCCCGGCCCGCGCTGCACCGTTACGCCTACCTGAATGCGGTCTACCAGACGGGTTTCGCCAACCCGATCGACAGCGCCATCGTGCGGCAGTTCGCCGGCGGCGCCTCCGGCTGGCGCAAGCTGGACGAGGTGGCCTACGACTTCCAGCGGCGGCGGCTGAGCGTGCTCGCGGCATCGGACGCGGAAACGGTGATGATCACCAAGGGGGCCTTGGCCCAGGTGCTGGCGGTCTGCGGCACGGCGGAAGACCCCCAGGGCAACCCCGTGCCGTTGGAGCCCCTGCGGGCCGGCATCCTGGCCCTCAACGAACGGTTGGCGGGCTCCGGCCTGCGCACGCTGGGCTTGGCCTGCCGGCGCCTGCCGGGGCGGGAGACCATCACCCGCCACGACGAGGCGGACATGGTCTTCCTCGGCCTGCTCGTGTTCCGCGATCCCCTCAAGCCCGACGCCGTGGAGACCGTGCGGCGCCTGAACGCGCTCGGGATCCGCCTCAAGGTCATCACGGGGGACAACCGCTTCGTCGCGGGCCACTTTGCCGCGGAGGTGGGCGTGCTGGGGACGCGCCTGCTGACGGGTCCGGAACTGAACCACATGACGCCCGAGGTCCTGCGCCTGGAAGCCTCGCAGGTGGACGTGTTCGCCGAGATCGAACCCCACCAGAAGGCGCGCATCATCGAGGCGCTCAAGGCCACCGGCCAGACCGTGGGCTTCATCGGCGACGGCATCAACGACGCCACCGCGCTGCACATCGCCGACGTGGGCATCTCCGTCAACAACGCCGTGGACGTGGCGCGGGAGGCGGCGGACATCATCCTGCTGGAGAAGAGCCTCGCCGCCCTGGTCGCGGGAGTGCTCGAGGGGCGCAAGACCTTCGTCAACACAATGAAGTACATCTTCGTGGCCACCAGCGCGAACTTCGGCAACATGTTCAGCCTCGCGGGCGCCTCCCTGTTGCTGCCCTTCCTGCCGCTGTTGCCCAAGCAGGTGCTGCTCACGAACCTGTTGACGGATTTCCCCCAGACCACCATCGCGGCGGACCGGGTGGACCCCGCCCTGGCCGAACAGCCGCGGCGCTGGGACGTGGCCTCCGTGCGGCGCTTCATGCTCCTGTTCGGACTCGTGAGCTCGGCGTTCGATTACGCGGCCTTCTTCACGCTGCTGGGGCTGGGAGCCACGGACGTGCAATTCCGGACCGGCTGGTTGATCGAATCCGTGCTCTCCGCCACACTGGTCGTGCTGGCCGTGCGCACCCGCCAGCCCCTGCTGGTCAGCCGTCCTGCGGCGCTGCTGGCCGGCGCCACCTTCGCGGTGATCGGGGTCACGCTGCTCCTGCCCTACAGCCCGTTGGCCACGCTGCTGGGCCTCCAGCCGTTGCCCTGGCTGTGGGTGGCGGCCATGGTGTGCATCGTCGCTGCCTACTTGGCGACGGTGGAAGTGCTGAAGCGGCTCGTGCCGGGGCTGCTCTTCGGATAGTTTGATCCTGGACCTTCGCACGGCCATTCGGGCCGCTTATGGGATAAGCATCCCCGGTTCCCCCAAGTACAGAGGGAGGCAGAAAGTCCGTCCCGGCCCGTGAGCCATCCGTGCCGCCCCACGACCCGTTGCTATTCCTGGGACGATTGAGCCAGGAGGAGAGCACCCCATCTCGCCATTCACCGTTGAAAGCAACAGGCGATCTGCGGCAACATGCCCCAGGGAGGTTTTTTCCCTGACGGCGGCGGCGTAAGGTCCATCTGTGAACCGTTGGAGCATCCGGCGGCGCATGCCAAGCGAGAGGAGAGCATCGATGTCCGACCTCCAGACGCAAGAGAAAACCGCGGTTTTCCGCCAGACAGGCATTGGGCGCAATGATCGGCACCCACATCACGTGTATGGACGGGCCGCGACGTGGATTGCCGTGCTCGGCCTGCTCATGGCGGTTGCCTTCTGGCTCCTGGAAAGCGCCATTGACACGTGGGTGTTCGCGGAAGGCGGCTTTGTGGACAATGTGCTGTCACCGGACTTACACGAGTTTTGGCATCGCTTTCTCACGGCCTTGCTACTGGTGGCCGGCGGGGTGATCTCGGCTGGGGTCATACGCATGCTTGGACGCCTGGAACTCCGCAATGCGGCGCTACGCGAGGAACTCGAGGCGACGCTCGCGAAGCTACTGAGTGGGTTCGTTCCGATCTGCATGTACTGCAAGAACATTCGCGACCGCGATAAACGATGGGAAAGCGTTGAGAAGTACCTGGCGTCACGAACAGACTTGGCTTTCTCGCACGGAATTTGTCCGCGGTGCTATGCGGAGCATTTCCCGGAAGAGGATGCGGAAGGCGCGAGGAATTAGCCCGGCAGGCCGGCCTGTCCCGGTCGGCGCTTTCCGGCGACCAACCATGGAGGCAGTGCCGCCTTCAGATCGCGTCAGTTCAGCGCGGACGGCCCGGCTTGCAGCCGGTGGTAGACGGCTTGCACGCGGTCGTGGATGTCGTGCAGGCGCGCCAAGACGCCGGGATGCTCGGCGATCTCGGGAGCGTCCTCGGCGGTGACGGGGTCCGTCCCGCCATTCGCGGGGCGCAGGGCCTGCCGGCTCAAATGGGTGACCACGTTGGCGATCAACACCAGGTTGTCGGTGACGGCTTGGCGGTCGGCGGGATTGAGACCGCCGGCGGAGGTGGCGATCCGCGCCAACGTCTGCTCCAGCAACTCCTTGGCCTGATCGAGCCAGCGCAAGACGTCCCCTTCCGAGTACCCTCCAGGTGTCAGCAGTATAGTCATCGAACGGCCTCCCGTGGCATCCAACCTGTGCGCCCCGGCCCATCCAGCCGGGGCATGCGAGACCACTCAATAGTGGTCCTTGCGTCATAGTTACCGCCTTTTAATGAATGCTGCTACTGTCGAGTAAAAGGCTTCAATTTCAAATGCTTGAATGTGTTAAGAGCGCACAACAAAACTGCGAACTACCTCAACACGAAGGACACCCTTCGCTTCGCTCGAGGGCAGGCTCCGACCACTAAGGAACACAAAGAACAGCGAATTTTTCACGCCGGCTGTTCGAGCGATTTGAGTCCACAGAGCGAACTGATGCGCTACTTCACCTTTCTCAGAACTGCCGCTCCGAGGAGCGAAATTCTCTTTGTGGTCCTCGTGGTCTGCGCCTGCCCTCGAGCCCTTCGCGTTGCTCAAGGGTAAACTCCGCGAAGGGTGTATCAGCAGTTTTGTTAGACGCCTTTAATCTTCCCTACCCATCAGCGCCCTGCCGGAGTGCGAACTCGGCTCAAGGGAGCCGGGTGCCCGAGCGGGCGCATCCGGCCACGAGAACGCCGTGGGGCGAGCGGCTAGGCCGGCTCGGGGCGTGACTTCTTGCGCTCCAGGACGTACAGGCTTCCCTGGTCGGCCAGTTCCCGCGCGGTCGTGCAGATGCGCTTCTGGGCCGCCTCCACCTGGGAAACCGGCGTGGGGCCCAACTCCTCCAGCGCGGCTTCCACGGCTTGGGCGGAAGTGGCGGACATGTTCTGGAGAAAATGCCGCCGCACGGGCTCATCGGCCACCTTCAGGGCCAACACCAGGTCTTCGCCGGGCGTGCGGGCCAGCACCTTCTGGATGCCGAAGTTGTCCACCTTGAGGAAGTCGCCGAACTCGAACATCTGGCTGCGCACGGCCTCGGCCAGCGCCGGGTTCTGCCGCTGCAAGTGGCCCATCAACGCCTGCTCGGTGCGGCGCGGCGCGCTGGTGAGCAATTCGGCCACCCGCTGGCTGCCCACGCCCCCGGCCTTCGGAGCGGGGTTCATCTGCTCATTGAGGGATTCCTCGATCTCCTTGAGCACCTCGTCGGGAATGGAACGCAGGCGGGCGAAGCGGTTGATCACGTCCGATTGCAGGTCTTCGGGCAGTTCGGCGATCACCGCCTGGGCCAGCGTGGGGTCCCCCAGATTGGCCAGGATCACGGCGATGACCTGGGGATGCTCCCCGCCGATGTACTGGGCGATGGTGGCGGGATCGTGCCACTTCAGGCGCTCGATGGCGCTGCCCGTGGGGGCATTGACCAGGCGATTGACGATGGCGGCGCTCTTCTCCTCGCCCAGGGCGCGGGAGAGCACCTTCTTGAGATATTGCACCTTGGTTTCCGGCGGGGCGGGCAGCATGCGGGTGCGCTCGGCCACGAGATAGAACTCGTTGGTGACCCGTGTCACGTCCTCGGGGCGGATCTCCTGGAAGCGCGCCATGAAGCGCGTCACTTCCTTGATCTCATCCTCGTTCAGGTTCTTGATCACCTCGGCGGCGGCTTCTTCGCCCAGGGAGAGGAGCAGGATGGCGGCTTTCTGAGGGCCGGACAATCGGGTCGTCATGGCGGCAATCCCTGCCGGAGTGACTTGGGTGCGGCAGCGCGGGCCGCTCGGTGCGTCTATACAACAACGGCAACATCAAACCGCGGATTTCACGGATTCTATTGGCGAAGCGCCCAGACTCAAGAACCTGGCGGAATGAACTGCGATCTTCCAGGCGAGCCCATGGCTGCAACGGGCCGCCAGAGCCGCTCTGAGGAAC
>JBGPEV010000237.1:0-5421 GCA_041482995.1 bacterium
ATCGGCCATGCCCTGCGTGCCGGGCGCCTGGAGGCCCATGGCCGGGAGGTATTGATCGCGACCAAGGTGCTGCAACACGATCTGGCCGGGGCCAAGCGCCAGATCGCGGAGTCCTTCGACGCCATCGGCGGACGCATCGACGTCCTGCAGATCCACAACATGGCGGGCTGGCAAGCCATCCTGCCCTGCCTGGCGGAGCTCAAGGCCGCGGGCCGCATCCGTGCCGCAGGGGTGACCCACTACGATCCCGGCGCCTTCGGGGCGATCGAGCAAGCCATGCGCACGGGATTGGCCGATCTGATCCAGATTCCCTACAACATCCAGGAGCGCACCGCCGAGCAACGCTTGCTCCCCTTGGCCCGGGAGCTGAACTTGGGCGTGCTGGTGATGACCCCCATCCAGCCCATCTTCCGGCGCAGCGCGCTGCTGGGGGCCTTGCGCGACGTGGACCTGGCGCCCTATCGGCCCTACGGCGTCACGGATGCGGGCAGCCTGTGCCTCAAGTACCTGCTCAGCAAGGCGCCGGACGTGGTGCTGCTCCCGGCCACGTCCCGGCCCGAGCGCGTGCGCAGCAACGCCGCCGTATCAGGCACCCCGCCGCTGCCGCCGCACCTGATCCGCCAGCTTGAAGCCGCGGTGCGCTGACCCGGTGGCGTTCAGGCTTAGGCCCGCCGGCGCCGCGGCGGCCGGGTGAACGGCGCCGCGCGGCGGATTCCCGGCGACCCGGAAGCTGCGGTCGGATTCCAGCACGAACACCGTGCCCGTCGGGCACGGAATACCGATGCCCTCGAACGTCAGGCCGGGATCGGCGGTGTAGTAGGCGAGCGTGCCGAAGCGGCCGTCCTGGCCGATCGCCTGGGCGGCGCCCCCGGCATCGATGGCGCAGGTCTCCAGGAACTCCACGTCATAGCCAAACGCGGTGATCCCGCCGGGATTCATCACCTCGACCCAGTCCCACTGCTGGACGGCCAGTGCCGTGCCCCAGGCGGGCCGGTCGAGCGCGCCCTGGGCGAACGCCACCAGGTCCGCCTCCTGCGCCAGCCGCTGCTGAAAGGCGGCTTGCCAGCGGGCCAGTTCGCCTTCGCTGGAGAAGAACGCCGTGCCGTCCGGGCAGAGGACGCCCGTGGCCGCCCGGCCTTCCGGGTTGCGCAGGGTCACCAGCGTGCCCTTCAGCAGGCTATGGCCGATGGCCTGCACCTCCGCCTTGTAGCGGGCAAGACAGCTCTCGCGGAAGCCCAGGTGCTGCTCCGCCGTGTCCACGCCGTCGGGGTTCATGACGGTCACCCAGCGCCAGCCTGCCAGGTGGTACGTGGCCCCCGGCTCTGGCGCGGCCAGCATGCGGCGCACCTCGGTCAGGGCATAGTAGGCTTCCCCGCTCGCGCCGAAAATGGCGAACAGCAGCGCCACGATGGGCAGATAGGTCAGCAGCCTGGACAGGATCCTGCGCCCGAACGTAGACATGGCAACCTCCCCCGGGATGGACCACATGGGATGCAGCCCCGGTACTGTATCGCATTTGGCCGGGGATGACAGCCCGGCCCGACCTGGACTAAGGTGCGGGCGAGTCGGCAGCCGGCCGCGCAACCCCTCTCACTTCCCGCCCGGAGCCCGCCATGCGCTTGGAGTATCTCGGCCAATACTGGAATCCCGACGTCCGGCGCGTGCGGCTGCTGGGCAAGGGCGAAGGCGCCGTCCATGACCTGACGCCCTTCCTCCCCTACGCCGCGGCGCGGGCGGAAGTGCTGGAGCGCCTGGCGCACAGCCCGGGCAAGGCATTGCTGCTGGAGGCCGCGCCCTTTCCCACCGTGCAGGCGGTGCTGGAGGCGGAGGCGCAGCGCACCACGGTGCCCGATCTGCTGGAACCCGCCTGGCGGGCAGCCCAGCGGCGCGGCAAGCCGCTGCGGGAATCCGCGCTGGCCGTCACCCCCCAGGCGCGCCAGGCGCACCAGTTGGCGTGCATCCTGCCCCTGCGCGCCCAAGCCTTCGGCGTCACCTACGAGAACTCCGCGCTGGAACGGGAGGCGGAGGGCAAGAAGGAGGACTACCAATACGTCTACAAGAGCCTGAAGTACCGCGCCGAGCGCTGCGAAATCTTCCTCAAGGGCACGCGGCTGAGCCACTTCTACGGCCCCCTGGGCAACATGGGCCTGCGCAGCGACCTGACCAACAGCATCGACGCCAAGGGCCGCCCCAAGGCGCGCGAGCCGGTGCTGGCGGGGATCGAGCCCGAGTTGGGGGTGGTCGCCTACTCCAACGGGCGCATCCTGGGCTATACGCTCTGCAACGACGTTTCCGGCAACCTGATCGAGAACGAGTCCATTCTCTATCTCTACCAGGCCAAGTACTTCACGGCGTCCCTGGGCATCGGCCCGTGGCTGTGGTTGTCGAGCGAGCAGATCAATCCCGGCATCCGCTTCTCCGTCACCATCTGGGCCGCGGATGGACGGCAGGTATTCCAGGCCGAGGCCGACTCGGGGCTGATCGGCATGCCGCTCAAGGACCTCATCGCCCAGGCCGCCTCCCACAATGCGCTCTATCCCGGCGAGTTGTTCGCCACCGGCACCAACGTGGTGCCCGGCGACGAGGCCAAGGTGCTCAAGCCCGGCTGGAAGGTGGAAATCCGCTCGGAAAAGCTGGGCAGTTTCGTCCACGGCGCGCAACTGGTGGACGCGTCGAATTGGCAGAACCTGGATTACCACCGGCTCGAGATGGGGACGTGAGTTCTGGCACTGGCCGGCGACTCCCGTACCCAACCGCTCCGCTGGATGCTTCACCTCACGGGAGCCGTGGGTTACTCTGACCGATAAGGTCCAACCCGCCGCGAACCTTGCTCCGGTCAGCGCCCATGCGCACCATCGACCAACCCGTGATCGAAGAAGCCGTGCGGCTGCTGCTGGGCGCCGCGCCGCCGGGTAGCAAGGTGATCCTGTTCGGCTCTCACGCGCGCGGCACGGCGGACGCTCGCAGCGACCTGGACCTGATGGTGATCGAGCCGGAAACCAAGGATCCATTCGCGGAGGCGGTACGGCTGCGCCGCGTACTGGGTCCGCTGCGAATCCCCATTGACTTGCTCGTCGAGAGCCAGAAGGACTTCGACTACTGGAGAGACACGCCCAATACGATCCAATATCGTGCCTTGGCTGAGGGACGCTTGTATGAATCGATGCCGTGAGTACGGCAGGCAACTGTTGTTGATGGCGCGCGACGATGCGCTCGCCGTCACGCAGCATTTGAATGACCCTCACTTGGTCGATTGGATTCTCGGGTTTCACGCTCAGCAGGCCATTGAGAAGTCGATCAAGGCCGTGCTCAACCACCATGACATCACCTATCCTCGCACTCGTGATTTGGCCGAGCTTCTGGGCATCGCGCGTAGCCACGGCATCGGAATTCCGCAATGCGGAGAGGAAGTCGCCGTCCTGAGTGCGTTTGGGGCTGAACTTCGGTACGAGCGCAGGCCGAAGGCTGCTCCGTTGAATCGCCGCTTGGCTGGGTCCTGGGTTCAATCGTTCCTGGATTGGGCGGAGGGAATTCTTGGCGAATCCTAGTCTCCCATGCTGATCGACGTGTTCAATGGCGATGCGGACGGGGTGTGCGCCCTGCAGCAGGTGCGGCTCGCGCACCCGGCCCCGTCCTCCCTGGTGACCGGGGTGAAGCGCGACATCCACCTGCTGCGCGGCGTGCGGGCGGGCGCCGGGGACACCGTGACGGTGCTGGACGTCTCCCTGGACGAGAACCGCGCGGACCTGCTGCGCCTGCTGGGCGCGGGGGCGCGCGTCCGCTACTTTGACCACCATTTCGCGGGGCAAGTGCCCACCCACGTCCTGCTGGAGGCGCATATCGACACGGCACCCGAGGTCTGCACCAGCCTGCTGGTGGACGGCTGGCTGGGGGGCGCCTTCCGCGCCTGGGCCGTGACGGCGGCCTTCGGGGACAACCTGGACGCCGTGGCCCGGCGCGCGGCGGAACCGCTCAACCTGGCGCCGGCCGACCTGGACGACCTGCGGGAACTGGGCGAGTTGCTCAATTACAACGGCTACGGCGACAGCCTGGCGGACCTGCACTTTCACCCGGCGGACCTGTACCGGGCGCTGCAGCCCTATCGCGATCCGCTGGAGTTCTTCCACAAGTCCCACCAAGTGGACGTGCTGCAGCGCGGCCACGGCGAAGACCTGGCCGAGGCCCAGGCGCGGGAGCCGGTGCTGGACGACGGCGCGGGCCGCGTGTTCCACCTGCCCAACCAGGCCTGGGCGCGCCGCGTGCAAGGGGTGTTCGCCAACCGCCTGGCCAACGACGCGCCCGGGCGTGCCACCGCGCTGATCGTGGACAACCCGGACGGCACGCTGAAGGTGAGCGTGCGCGCCCCGCTCGCCCGCCGCACCGGCGCCGATGTCCTGTGCCGCCCTTTCCCCACGGGCGGCGGCCGCGCCGCCGCCGCCGGCATCAATCGCCTGCCGCCCGAGCAACTGCCGAAGTTCCTGGAGGCGTTCCGGGCGGCGTTTCCTGCTTCGACGACTTGACAGGATGCGGTTTCTCATTGGCTTTACAGCGGTGTAGTCTTACAGCATGCAGCGGCGAAATGATGCGCGCAACCGATCCACGTGCGATGTATGGAATTTCTCTTTCTTGAAGAGCAGATGCGGTTGTTCCGATTGGAAAGGCGCCTCTCGGACCCAACTGGTCATTTCGGTCGCTTCGGAATTCTGCTCGACGTGACAGGGGTCATTTGGGAAGCCCAGCGAGCACTCGTTCGGAGCAAGTGGAGCGAGAGGGTTCTGAAGCGTCTCGCTCACGCCATCAGGCGCGACCCGCTCGGATGGACTGGCGATACCGCCGAACTTGGAAACCTGATCGAACAACTTCACGCCCTCTACGATGGGTTGCAGGAAGATGTCGACCGTGCCCGCCGGTTGTTCAACCGCGCGCGCAAGTTCCGAAATAAGTGTCGATACCGGCGGCTGCGACATCTGGCCTGGGCGCTGGGCCAAGTTGTGCACTTCTCGATTCTGAGGCACGACTGTCTCGTCCGCTCCCAGCAAGAACTGGCCTTTCTTTTGGCAGACCTGGAGCCACCTGCACACACGTTCGCGACTGTGGCTGATTTGAAGAAAGCGTTGTCCTGACGCGATGGAATTCAGGTCGACTCGGGAATTCGAGAAAGGACTGGCGCAGCTACCTGAGCGGATGCGTTTGAAAACATTCGACGCATTGGAGCGATTCGCCGTCAATCCCAGACATCCGGGCTTGCACGTCGAAAAGCTGCGGGGCTCCGCTGATCGCTGGTCAATGCGGGTCAGTCTCGGCGTTCGAATCCTGTTTCGATACATGGCATCTGGCTCAGTTCTGCTCATCGATATTGGCGGACACGAGATCTATCGTTAGCCTTCGACACGCCCCTTCCCCACCGGCGGCGGGCGCGCC
>JBGPEV010000238.1:0-5413 GCA_041482995.1 bacterium
ACCACCGTGCGGCCGAACTCCGACTTGGCGGCATAAGCGTGGTCGAAGTGCAGGGGGTGGGGATTCATGGTCAGCAGAGTGAACCACACGTTGTCCGCTTCGCCGATAGTGCGGCCGGGGCGATGCTCGTAAACGTCGCCCACCGTGAAGTCCTCGTAGTAGCGCCCGCCGCTCTCGCGGTAGCGGTGGGGCGCGATTTCCCTGGCGACGGCGACCATCGGCTTGCTCCTGGAAAATTGTGCGGCGGTGTGGCGGGACTAGCGGTCGGACGCGCGGCGCCGGGCGCCCGGAACTCCGAGCAGCTCCTCGGTATGTTCGCCCAGCGTGGGCTCGCGCAGGCTGGGCCGCGCCGGTTCGTGCTGAAAATGGATGGGAGGCGCGATGTGCCGGCGGCCCGCCTCGTCGCGCAGGATCATCCCGCGTGCCGCGAGGCCGGGGTCCGCCAGGGCTTCCGGCAGGGTGTTCACCGGGCCGAAGCAAACGTCCAGCGTTCCGAGCCACGCGACGCACTCCGCGAGCGTCTTCCGCGCGAACACGCCGGCCAGAAAGTCGATCACGGGCCGTTGGTGCGGCCCCGGCCCGCGCAGGCAGGGCGCGATCAGGTCGGGACGGCCCAGGTCATTGAGCAGGTTTTCGATAAAATGCTTCTCTTGCCCGCCCAGCACGAGCTGGCGGCCATCGCGCGTGTCGTAGATCTGGTAGAAGGCGGCGCCGCCCGTCGTGCGCTCGTGCTTGGTGACCGGCTGCCGATTCTCCGCCAAGGTCGGCCCCAGCACGTTCAACGTGGCGCAGAGCACGCTGTCGTGCATGGTGATGTCCACGCGGTCGCCCCGTCCGGTCTTCTCCCGCCGCAGCAGGGCCATCAGCACGCCGGCCAGACCCTGCAAGCCGCTCAGGTAGTCCGCCCCCGCAATGCCGGGGATGGCGGGCTTGCCGTCGCGGCCCTCCGTGATGCTGAGCACGCCGCTCAAGGCCTCTACCGCCAGATCGTGCGCCGGGCGCTCCCGGTAGGGGCCATCTTGGCCGAAGGCGGAAATGGAGCAATAGACGATGCGCGGGTTGCGGGCGCAGACCGTGGCGTAGCCGATGCCCAGGCGCTCGGCCACCCCCGGGCGGAAGGATTCCACCAACACGTCCGCCGTCTCGCACAGGCGCAGCAGGGCCTCGCGCTGGGCGAGGTCCTTCAGATTGACAACGATGCTCTTCTTGCCCCGGTTCAGGTTGCGGAAGAACACCGTGCTCGGGCCGTCGGACAGGCCGATCTCGCGTCCGGGGTCGCCCGCGCCGGGCGGCTCCACCTTGATCACCTCCGCGCCGTGATCCGCCAGGGCCAGCGTGAGGTACGGCCCCGGCAGGAACAGGGAGAAGTCCAGGACGCGCAACCCTTGCAGCTTCATCGCGCCGCCTTGCGGGGATTCTTGGCCCGGGACTCGGCCGGACCGAGTAGGGCGCCGTTGTCCGCCCCCAGCGCCGAGCCCACCGTGCGTGCCGGCCGCTGTCCGTTGAACTTGAGGGGATTGGCCAACACCTTGAAGTCCGGATGCAGCGGGTGCTGCACGGAGTCGACCATCGCCACCCGCGCCACGTGGGGATTGCCCAGCGCCTGGGCCACGTCCAGCACGGGCGCGACAGGCAGCACGCCCCGCAGCGCGGCGAGCCAATGTGCGGTGTCCGCCTTGCGGAACTCGCCGTCGAGCACGCCGGTCAGCTCGGCGCGGTGTTGGCGCCGGGACGGCGCAGTGCCGAACCGCGGGTCCGCGGCCAGGTCCCGGCGGCCCAGCACGTCCAGCAGCGCCTCCCAGAACTTGTCGGTCATGCACATCACGAACATCCAACCGTCCGCCGTGGGAAAGGTCTGCACGGGCGCCACGGAGAGGTGGGCGCTGCGCGGCTGGCGCGTGGGATTGTCCCCCGCGTTGAGGTGCCACAATCCCGCGTAGCCCAGTTGATGCAGGGCCACGTCGAACAGGCAGGTGTCCACCTCGCACCCCTCGCCGGTTTGCCGGGCGCGCAGGATCGCGCTGAGCAGGCCGACCATGCCCGTCATGCCCGTCATGTAGTCGATCATCGACGGGCCGATTCGCGCCGGCGGGCCATCCGGCTCCCCGGTCAGGGCCATCAATCCCGCCTCCGCCTGCATGAGGAAGTCGTAGCCGGGCCAGGCGGCGCGGTCATTGTCCCGGCCATAGGCGGAAATGTGCAGGCAGACGATCTTGGGATTGACCGCGCGCAAGGACGCGAAGTCGAGGCCCAGCTTACCCGGTTGATCGCCCCGCAGGTTGTCCATCACCGCGTCCGCGCTCCGCACCAGCCGCTCGAAATCGCGCCGTCCCCGGGGGGACTTCAGATCCAGGAACACACTCTTCTTGTTGGTGTTCCAGGTCTGGAAATACTGGCTGTCGTTCTCGCCCAGCAAGTGCGGGCCCACGTGGCGGGCGGGATCGCCGCCCGTCGCGGCGTTCTCGATCTTGATCACCTCCGCCCCCAGGTCGGCCAGGAACAGCGAGCCATAGGGCCCGGCGCCGAAGAGTTCCAGGGTGAGGATGCGCAGGCCGGCCAGTGGTTTGAGCGCTGGTTTGAGCGCTGGTTTGAGCGCGGGTTTGGCTGCGGGTTTCATCGGGCGGGGTTCCGCTTGATCCACTGCTTGGCGATGATGATGCGCTGCATCTCGTTGGTGCCCTCGCCGATGCAGGCCAGGGGTGCGTCGCGGTAAATCCGCTCCACGTCGTACTCCTTGGAGTAGCCGTAGGCGCCGTGGATGCGCAGGGACTCGGTCGCGTTCTCGAGCGCCGCCTCGGACGCGGCGTATTTGGCCATGCCCGCCTCCAGGTCGCAGCGCTCGCCCCGGTCGAAGGCGGCGGCGGCGTCGAGGGTCAACAGCCGGGCCGCGCGGGCCCGCGTGGCCATCTCGCCCAGCTTGAGTTGGATCGCCTGGTGCTCGCAAATCGGCTTGCCGAAGGTCTTGCGCACCTGCGCATATTGGGTGGCCGCCTGGAGCGCGGCTTCCGCCATGCCCACGCCGCGGGCCGCGACGTTGATGCGCCCCAGTTCCAACCCGCCTCCCACCTGGAAGAACCCCTGGCCTTCGGTGCCGCCGATCAGGTGATCGGCCGGCACGCGATAGTCCTCGAAGATCAGTTCGGCCGAGTCGATCGAATGGTACCCCAGCTTCTCCAGCTTCCGCCCGTTGCGGAAGCCGTTCATCTTGGGGGCGATGAACAGGCTCATGCCCTTGTAGCGGGGATCGGCCGCCGGGTCGGTTTTCACCAGCAGCGCGAAGCAGGAGCCTTCGATGCCATTGGAGATCCAGGTCTTGGTGCCGTTGATCACGTAGTGGTCGCCGTCCCGGCGCGCCGTGGTGCGGATCCCTTGCAGATCGGTGCCCGCGTCGGGTTCGGTCAGCGCCAAGCCGCCGCGAATCTCGCCCGCCGCCAGCTTGGGCAGCCAGTGCGACCTCTGCGCCGGGGTGCCGAACTTCTCGATCGCCAGGGCCAGCATCAGGTGGGAATTGAAGATGCCCGTGATGGCCATCCAGACGCTGGAGATGCGCATCACCATCCGGGCATACGTCGTTGCCGGCAGCCCCAGCCCGCCGTATTCCGCGCTGACGGTGGCGCCGAAGAGGCCGAATTCCTTCATCTGCTCCACGATCGCGTGCGGGTAGCGGTCGGCGTGATCGAATTCCTTCACGATCGGGCGCACGTCCTTCTCCAGCCAGCGGTCGATGGTCTCCATCAGGTGGGCTTCTTCCACCCGGTCGACGGTGCGTGCGGCGGCGAACTGTGGCATGGCGGCTTCCCCTGTGGCATGGGTGCGGCGTAAAACGGTATGTCCGGACAAATATCCCAGGCGCTGAAACGGTGTCAAGGCGCCCTGTCGCGGGGCGATGCGCTCCCACGTCTTCACGGGCTGCCGCGCCGGAGCGTCATGGAATAGGTGAAACGGTCGGCGGGATGCAGGCTGAACGCGATTTCCGCGGTCTGGCCCGAGGTCAGGCGGTACGTGCGGCGGATTTCAATGCCGGCGGATTGGGGCTCCACTTCAAGCCGGCCGGCGACCGCCGCCGGGATGGGCCGGGCGCGCAGCACCTGCTCGATCTCGGCGATCCGCTCCCCATACAGATCCTCGATCCAGGCGTAAATGGGGCCCTTGCGCCGGGTCAGCACGCGGGTGATGCCGCTGAATTCGGAGCGCACGAACACCTCCGTCCAGCAGATGGGGGTGGACGCTCCGGGCGCATAGCGCAGCCCGTCGATCCGGAGCCAGCTTTCCCCTTCCCCGCAGCCCAGCCGCTCCGCCAGCACGCCATCGCTCACGACCCGGTTGCTGTGTTCCACCTCGTAGCGGGTTTCGGTGGCGTAACTCACCAGCTCTTCGATGGACCCCACGGTGTGGACATAGCGGGCCGGTGCGCCGGAGCGGGCCACCGTGGTGCCTGCCCCGCGGCGGGACACCACCAGCCCATCCGTGCGCATTTGGCGCAGGGCCTCCCGCACCGTGTAGCGGCTCACCCGGAAGCGGCTGCAGAGTTCGGCCTCGGTGGGCAACCGCGCGCCAACCGGGTAGACCCCGGTCACGATCTCCTGCTTCAGCACCTGCATCAACCGCCGGTAGAGCGGCCCCGGCGACGCCGCGAATTCCGCCCCTGCCCGTGACTTGGATCTAGATCCACGTTCGATCATGTTGGCGCGCCGAATCTGGATGCCCCATCCGTCTTCGCCGCCAGTATATATTGTCCGGACAACTTTGCAACCGGGCGGGAATTGCCGACCGCGGTGGGAGTCGGGCCAGCGGCTCCTGCTACCGTACCGTCGGGAATCATCGCACCGGCGTTCCCGCTTCGGAACGGATGAGATAGTCTGGCAATGTGACCAGCAACCCGGAACCTCGAACCCGGAACCTCGGGTATGCCCCAGCAATTTCAGCTTGAATCGCGCTTTCCCCTCACGGGCGGCCAACCGGCGGCGGTCGAGGCGCTGGTGAAGGGCCACCGCGCCGGGCGGAGCCACCAGACGCTACTGGGCATCACGGGTTCCGGCAAGACCTTCGTGATGGCCAATGTGATCCAGGAGCTGCAGCGGCCCACGCTGGTGGTCGCCCCCAACAAGACCCTGGCGGCGCAGCTCTACCAGGAGTTCAAGGGTTTCTTCCCCCGCAACGCGGTGGAGTACTTCGTCAGCTACTACGACTACTACCAGCCCGAAGCCTACATTCCGCAGCGCGACATCTACATCGAGAAGGATGCGATGATCAACGAGAACCTCGACCGCCTTCGCCTGGCCGCCACCAGCGCCCTGGTGAGCCGCGAAGACGTGATCATCGTCGCCAGCGTCTCGTGCATCTATGGCTTGGGCTCGCCGAGCGATTACAAGCGGAGGATGGTCGACCTCAAGCAGGGCGACATCGTGGAACG
>JBGPEV010000239.1:0-5412 GCA_041482995.1 bacterium
CACGCCGCCGAACCCGTGGGTCTTCAGGCAGCACGTGCTCACGACCGCGTCGGCGTCCAGCACGGGCTTGGCCACGTCAAAGCCATCGCGCCAATGGGAGCCCGGCGGTTGGACGCGCACCCAGCGCTGCGGGGGCAATTCCTCGAAGTCGATCAGACCCACCCCCAGCCGGTGGCAGAGGTCCGGAATCCCCTTGGCGTCCAGCACGTCCGCGGTGCGCGGCGGGCCGCAGCGCTCGCCGATCATGATCTCCGCCGCACCCATGCGCCGCAGTTCACCGATCAGCGCCACCAGGGTATCCGGGTGCGTGGAAGCGGGGAACGGATCGGCGGTGTTGAAATTGGGCTTGATTAGCACGCGCTTGCCGGCCACGGGGGCGCCGCCCAGCAGCGCCAGCGCCAGGGGAATCGCCGTCGCGCGGTCGCGGTCCTTCACCAGCGCCACGCGGGAGCGCGCCGGGGCAGGGTCGCCTTGCGCGGCGGCGGTGCGGATGACGAGGCTGCCGGCCGCGAGACTGCCGGCGGCGGCCAGGAAGGTGCGGCGGGTACACATGGCGCCCCCCCGACGAAAGGCTTCTGCCCAAGCAGGGCAGGACACCGCCCCGATCCAGGGGAGAATGGCTATCCTCAGGCTATGCCGCTGGGGTGCACCCCCGCCATGACGCAAGTCACGGCAGGGGCGGAGGGTGTTGTGGCGGGGCGGGAATGCTCCTCGATGCCGGGACTGGGGCGTCACATCTTCTCAAAGAAGCGCTTCAACTCTTCCGCCAGTTCTTCTGGCGCTTCCTCGGCGATGAAGTGGCCGCTGGTGGGAATGGCGCGGCCTTCCACCTGGCGGGCCTTTTCTCGCCAAACCGCCAGCACGTCGAAATTCTCCTGCACGCGGTACATCCCGGCCCAGAGGGCGAGCAACGGCACCTCGATCCGCTTGTCGGCGTCGGCGGCGTCCTGCTCCAGGTCCGTGCCGGCGCCCGCCCGGTAGTCCGCGCAGGTGGCGCGAATGGTGCCGGGTATGCGGAAGCAGCGCAGGTACTCCCGGAACGCCTCCTCCTCGATGGCCGTGGGCGTGCCGGCCCAGGTGCGCAGAAAATGGCGCAGCACCGCCTCGGGGTCGGCCGCAATCAGCCGCTCCGCAAGATCCGGCACCGGCAGGAAGAACCAGTGCCACGTGCCGAGCGCCGTCTTGGCGCTCACCCGGTCGAAGAAGGTCTTGGTGGGGATAATGCCCACCATGCACACACCCGTCAGGGTGTCCCCGTGGTCCAGCGCGTAGCGGTGTGCGACGCGCGCGCCCCGGTCGTGCCCGGCCAACGCGAAGCGCGTGTCGCCCAGGTGCCGTGCCAGCTCACGGAGGTCCTGCGCCATGGTGCGCTTGTCGTAACCCCCGGGCGGTTTGTCCGAATCTCCATAGCCCCGCAGGTCCGGCATCACCAGACGGAAGTGGGGCGCCAGCAGGGGCACCAGCTTGCGCCAGCAGTACCAAGTCTGGGGATACCCGTGCAGCAGGTAGAGCGGCGGGCCACTCCCCGCCAGGGCATAGTGCAGCCGCACGCCGTTCACGCGCGCCGCATGGTGCACCACTGCGGGAGAAGTCACGGCAATTGGCGACACTCGGAGAGATCGGCGGCCGCTCGAGCGGGCCGTACATGGTGCGCAAATTGAATGGACCGTGGCAGAACTCTGCTCAGCCGGCAAGCCTTCGGCCGCAAGTTGCTGATGCAACAAGGGTTGCCATGGATGGCGGCCCCGCGGAAAGGCGCCGGCGGGCAATTGCCCGGGCGGCACAGGGGCCTCCCGGCGTGGCGAACTTTCCATCGGAAGGAGGTGGGCCATGCGCAGTGTGTTCCACAGCAACGTGGTGACGATCGGCCTGATGGGTGTGCTGCTGTTGCTGGCCTCCGCCGTGGGGCGGGTGACCGCCACCAACGTGAACGCGTGGCTGTCCGGGTATCAGGCGAGGCCACAACAGATGAGCACGGACGCGCCCGCCGGCACGGATTTGGCCGCGCTATCGGCGTGGAAGGTGCGGTAGCGGACCTCGTCCGCCGGCGGAAGCCGAGTGGCGGCGCCGGACGGCCCGGCGGCCCAATGGACCCCGCACGCGGGTACGGCGGCCCGGCGTCGCATTGCAATCGACCGGAGACTCGCAAGGAGACCATGAACCGGTATCGTTGGCTCGTCATCGGCGGCGCCCTGGCGCTGCTCCCCGCTCTGCAAGCGGGTGTCGCCCAGGCCCAGATCGCCGCGCCGGAGTTGATCCCGGGCACGGCCGATATCGTCATCGGAAATCCGGGATTCGCCGCCGATCCTTCGTTCGCGCCCCTCAACCCCTCGGTCATGTCCTGGAACAAGGGCTCCGTCTTTGGCCTGGGTCAAACCAAGGTGGAGCGCGACCAGAAGAGTCCCGCCCAGAAGGAGTCGTATAGCGGCTCCTACGGCGGCTTCCGCTGGACCGGAGATAAGCTGGCGATCGGGCTGGAAACGCTCAATCTCAGTTCCGACAAGAACAACGTCGACCTGAGCTTCAAAACCACCGGGAGCGCCGTTTCCGGCAAGCCGGCCGATTGGGTTTCCCTGGGCGCCGGGATCGACAACAGCGAAGCGAAGTCCGGTAGGACCACGGACACCACCAACCGGCTGGTGTTCGGCGGTACGGCCAAGATCGGCGACGTGTTCTTCGCGGGGCTGGGCATGGGCCGGGATAAGCTGGACCATAAGAGCTCCGTCGGCAACTTCAGCGACGACCGTTCCGTGACCGAATATGGGCTGGGCCTCTATACGGGCGCCGGCGGGGGCGGCGGAGGCGGGACGAAATGGCACCTGGAATACAACGTCGAGGAACTTGACGACTATACCGGCGGCAACGGTGCGAAATTCGGGGGCTTCACCCGGACGGCGGGTGTGATCGAGTTGAACTGGAACAGCATCCTGCTCAGCTACAAGAGCTACAGCAACTCGGCGAAGACCGGGGATGGGAAGCTGGACGGCTATGCCATCGAGGCGGGCTGGGCGCCCAACAAGGGCTTTGTCGTGACCGGCCGCCTGCAAACCAACTCGGAGAAAGCCGGCAGCACGGTCATCTCTGACAGCAACAGCATGTCCGTCAACGTCGGCTACCAGTTCTAGGGGCCGGGCCCCGGTCAAGGCCCGGGTTGCGCGAAATTGCGCTCCGCTGCCCGCCCCGACGCGTTACACTGGGAGGGGAAGACGGGGGCGGAAAATCGAACCAGCCAGGATCAGCCATGCGAAGTGCGGGAATCGGACTGGCGCTGCTGGCGGGCGTGGTGTTGCCTGCCGGCGTCGCAACCGTCGGCTGGGGGCAAATTGCCGCGCCCTCCCTCGTGCCGGGCACGTTCTCCTCGGAGAATCCGGCGGCCATCAAATGGGGTGCGCCCTCCCGCATCGGCGCGGCCGTCGTGAGCCAGCGCGACGTGGACACCCCCGGCAACCAGAAGACGGACTACGCGGGCGCCTCCGGCGGCTTCCGGCTGGTGGGGGAAACCCTGGCACTGGGGGCAGAGGGCCTGCACCTGGAGGATCTGGAAAGCAACCTGCACGACGTGCGGGATTTTGCCTCCGCGGCGCTGGCCCTGCAGACTGGCAATTCAATCGCCTGGGGGCTGGGCTACAATTCCGGCAAGCAGACGCTCAACACCGTCAAGACCGAATCGCGCGAACCCAACCTCGGCATCTCCCTGCGGCTGGGGGAAGTCTGGTTCGTCGGCGGCACCGTGGGCCGGGAATCCCTGTCCTCCAAGGACGCGTTGATTCCCGCCTTGAATTTCTATGGGGACCGGGACGTGCTGCGGGCCGGCATCGGTTTCCGGCGCGGGGGCACGGTGCTGATGCACGTGGAAGCCTTCGCCATCAGCAAGCTTGATTACGATACCAAGTTCGGAAAGTTCGCGGGGGAGGATACGTCCGGCGGCACGCTGGAATTCACGTTCTGGAGCTTCCTGCTGGGCGGGTCCACGCGCCACACCCAGGTGCACAATGCCGTCACGGACACCATCGACCTGACCACGGCCGACGTGGGTTGGGCACCGCGGCAAGGGATCTCTCTGACGTTGCACTACGAGGAGGCGCGCGTCGCTTTCATCCAGCGGCCTGCGGACCTCGCGGCGCCCACGAAAAAGTCCACGCTGGAAGCGGTGATCCTGGCCTATCTGTTCTGACGCGGGGGCCGGCTTGGCAGTTCTGAATCCCGAGCCCGACGTTCCGAAACCAGAAGGCCCCACGGTGAAGCCCGGTTCCAGAAAATCCAACGGTGTGTCATGGGACGGATCGCGTTACCGATCCCGATCGCCCGGTCTGTGTTGGGCGCCTTGCGCGTGACGTCGCCGCGGGCGCAGCTCCCAACCCGTCTCACGCGTGCCGCCCATGGAGGTTCCCCATGTCACCGCGCTGACGACGCGCTTCATTCCCGCGCCCGCGCCCTCCTCCCGGCTGGCGATCGTGCTGCACGGCCTGGCGGACAGCATGGACGGCTTCGCGTTCCTTCCGCGGATGCTGGGCCTGCCCTGGCTCAACTACCTGCTGGTCAACGCCCCCCTGCCCTACTTCACGGGCTACGCGTGGTATGACCTGGACGACCCGACGCCCGGCATCCTGGCCGGTCGCGAGCGGCTGCGCGCGCTCTTCGCGGAGTTGGATGCCGCCGGTTCGCCCACCGAGGAGCGGCTGCTCGCGGGATTTTCCCAGGGCTGCCTGATGTCGATCGACTTCGCCCTGCGCTACGAGCGGCCCCTGGCGGGCATCGTCGGCATCAGCGGCTACGCGGCGTTCCTCAGCCGGTTGGAGCGCGAGACGGTTCCCCAGGCGCGCCGGCAGGCGTGGTTGATCACCCACGGCACGCTGGACGAACTGCTGCCCATCGAGCGCACCCGCGCCCAGATGGAGCAGCTCAAGGCCGTCGGTATCCCCATCGAATGGCACGAGTTCGCCAAGGGACACACCCTGGACGTGGAGCGGGAGTTGCCGCCATCCGCGCCTGGATCGCGGCCCGCTGGAAGTAGCCGCCCGTCCCGCTCCCGCAGCGATGATCCGCCTGGCTTGAGTTTCGCGCCCGTCCTGTCCTAGGGTGCGGAGGGAATCCCAACCGCCGCACAGGCAAGGGCGCCGCCCTGCAGGCGCGCGGCGGGGAAGCATTTCGAAACGAGCGAGGGGGCGATGAAGCTGTTCGATCTTTCCGGGAAGGTGGCGGTGGTGACCGGCGGCAACGGCGGCATCGGCCTGGGCATGGCTAAGGGCCTCGCGCAGGCCGGCGCGGCGGTGGCGATCGCCGCCCGCTGGCCCGACCCGCCCGCACGCTAGCCCGCCCTCCCGGGCCGTACCGCACAGCTTGAACGCTACGGCTTGAACTCTGCACCTTGAACTCCGGCGCGCATTCGTCTTAGGGTACGCGTACCCAAGC
>JBGPEV010000240.1:0-5405 GCA_041482995.1 bacterium
AGGAGATCGTGGCCAAGGAGGCCGGTGCCTGGAGCAAAGAACGCAACGCGAAGCAGGTCGGTGTGGATTGGCACTTCACTACCGACGACGCTCGCATCAAGCTCAAGAACTTATATCCCAAAATTCAGTCGAGCTGATCTACTAGCAGTCCGTCACACCTTGTTTTTCGGCTCAGTCGAAGGCGGGTGCCGCCGCGTTACCTCTCCCCCCGGCCCCCTCCCCCTAAGGGGAGGGGTGTCGCGTAGCGACGGGGGAGAGGTGACACACGGGGCATCCAGGTGCGCATGATCCGAAAACGAAACCGTGACGAACTACTAGCCGCGCAACGGGGCGCTAACCGTCCGCGGAGGCGGGCACCGGGCCGGAGCGGGTCGCCGGTGCGCGGCCCATGCCCGCGAGCCGGTCGTGCAGCAACATCCCGGCGGCCATCGCCGCGACGAACGCCAGCACCGCGGGCTGTGCCGTGACCAGCGCGACAATGGCCGGACCGGGGCAGAACCCGCCCAGTCCCCAGCCGATGCCGAACACCACCGCGCCCGCCACCAGGCGGCGATCCACCCCGGTCTGCCCGGGCAACACGAAGGACTTCGCCAGCAAGGGCCGGGGGCGCCGTAGGCTGAGCCGGTACACGATTCCGTAGGTGACAACCGCGCTCCCCAGCACCAGCACGAGGCTGGGGTCCCATGCGCCCGCCACGTCCAGGAACGCGAGGATCTTGCCGGGCAGCGTCATCCCCCCGGCTCCCAGCCCCAGCGCGAACAGCGCGCCGATAAGAAAGACCGCGATCAGGCCCATTAGAAGCTCCCCCCGAAGACGTGCCGCGCGAAATAGACCGTCACGGCGGCGGTGAGCGTGAAGGCCGCGACGGACACCATCGAGCGCGCCGAAAGCCGGCCCATGCCGCAGACCCCGTGCCCGCTCGTGCAACCGCTCCCCAAGCGAGAACCCGCCCCCACCAGCAGCCCCGCGACGATCATCGTGGGCAGCGGGCGCTCCAGCGCCGTGGGCAAGGCATGGGGCAGCACCGCCCAGAGCAGGGCGCCGCCCGCCAGCAGGCCGGCCAGGAATGCCGCGCGCCAGGACCAGTGACCGGCCCGCAGGTTGACGACGCCGTCCAGAATGCCGCTGATGCCCGCGATCTTGCCGGTGACCAGCAGCAACAGTCCGGCGGAAAGCCCGATCAGGGTGCCACCCGCAAGCGGCCATAGAATCGATGAAACGGTCACAGTGCACCTCGATTGTCCCGTTACGTGCTGAACCTCCGCATGCGCCAACCCGGCGCGGACGGGCCGGTTAGCGCACGTCCGCCATCTCCTGGGCGCAGGCGGCGTAGGCACCGATCATGGCTTCGATGTCTTCCGCGGTGTGGGCGTGGGAAATGGCGCCGCCGTGGAAGAGGAACACGCCGTGGTTGCGCAGCCGGGCGGCCAATTCCTTGCGCCACTCGTAGTGCGTGTTCTCCACCACGTCCTTCATGCTGCGCACGGGCAGGCCCTGCTCCTTGACGAAGTGCACTTCCTGCAGCGAGCCGATCCGGTTGATGAAGACCGGGAGCCCGGCCCGGTCAAAGGCTTCCTGCACGCCCGCGCAGAAGCGCTGGTTCTTCTCCGCGATGGCGGGGTAGATCTCGTTCTTGCGCGCCTTGAGAATGTCCAGCGTCAGGGTGCCCGCGATCATGGTGAGCGGATTGCACGAGTAGGTGCCGCCGCCGATGATCACGCGCTCCTGCTTGGGCACCTGGCGCTTCACGCTGCTGATGCCCATGATCTCCGCCTTTCCGGCGATCGCGCCGATGGGCATGCCTCCGCCCAGCACCTTGCCCAGGGTGGTCAGGTCCGGCGTGACGCCGAAGACCTCCTGCGCCCCGCCCAGCGCCAGGCGGAAGCCGGTGATCACCTCGTCGAAGATCAGCAGGGCGCCGCGCTTGCGCGTTTCTTCGCGCAGGAAGCGCAGATAGGCCGGCTCGGCCGGAAGGAACCCGCCCGATCCCATGGCCGGTTCCAGGATGATGCCGGCCCAGTCGTCCCCGGCCGCGCGGATGGCGGCCGCCGTGCCTTCGATGTCGTTGAACTGCACGGCGCGGGTGTAGCGTTCCACGCCGGGCAGCAGTCCCTTGCCCTCCGCCCCGATGAATTCCGGCGGAGTGACGTCCACCATCAGGTCCGTGTTGGCGCCGTGCCAGCCGCCCACCATCTTCAGGATCACGCTGCGGTTGGTGAAGCCCCGCGCGAGGCGCACCGCGTACATGGTGGCCTCCGTGCCGGAGGAGCAGAAGCGCACCTGCTCGGCGCCCGGCACCAACTCGCACACGCGGCGCGCCAGCCCGACTTCGTGCTCCATGGACAGTCCGACGTGCAGGCCCCGGCCCATGGCCTCCTGCACCGCCCGCACCACCTCGTCGGGCGCGTGGCCGAGGATGGCGTCGTAATGGGCCATCCACAGGTCGCGGTATTCGTTGCCGTCCACGTCCCAAATGCGCGCACCCTTGCCGCGCTGGAAATAAAGGGGATAGGGCGCGTGGTAGCGATGATTGTGACTCACGCCGCCGGGCGTGTAACGTTGCGCTTCCTCGTGCAACTGGCGCGAGCGGGGCGTCGCACGCTCGTAGCGCTCCAGGTAGTCGTCGCGGCCGGGAGCCGCGCTTTTCGATTGGGCCGATTTCATCCAGTATCCTTGGAGGAATGCGCGGGTCACGCCGGCGGGCCGCGGCACGGCAGACCGGTGTGCCGCGGCGGTGGATCGAAAGCCGGTGCGGAAACGGTAACATGGGCCCGCCTGCGGGAAAAGCGGACCCATTCAGATTGCAGCGCAGGTGCAAAGCCAAACCTGCGACCTGTTTAGGCCGGTAGCGGCGGGCGTCCCGCCCGCCCAGCGCCGGACGCTTGCGGGAGGCGCCGGCAACTCGGCGCATCCGGCGGGCGGGACGCCCGCCCCACTGATCGCATCCAGGCCAAGAGCGATGACTTTGCACTCGCCCTGATTCAGATTGGCGGTGGTATGGGCAAGCGGCTGGGCCAGCATTTTCTTCAATCCCCGGGCGTGCTGCGCACGCTGGTGGAGCAGGCGGCCCTTCAGCCGGGCGAGCCCGTGCTGGAGGTCGGCCCCGGCCAGGGGGCGCTCACCGAGCGGCTCCTGGAAACGGGCGCGCGGGTTGCCGCCGTGGAGATTGACCCGGCCCTGGCCCAAGGGCTGCGGGAACGGTGGGGCGGGCGGGCGGACTTCCGCCTGATCGAAGGCGACGTCCTCAAGATCGATCTGGCTCCCCAGGCCCTGTTTGGCGGGAGCGGGCGCTATGCCGTGATCGCGAACCTGCCCTATTATCTTTCCACGCCGCTCTTGTTCCGCTTCATCGCCGCGCGGGCGTTCCACTCCCGCCTGCTGCTGATGGTGCAGCAAGAAGTGGCCGAGCGCCTGGTGGCCCTGCCCGATGCCGGCAAGGTCTATGGCTCGCTCAGCATCGCGGCCCGCTGCGCCTATGCCGCCCTGCGGATCGTCGCGCGGGTGCCGCCGGGCGCGTTCCGTCCGCCGCCCAAGGTGCATTCCGCGGTGGTGGCCTTCACCCCGCTCCAGCCGGTGTTGGAGCCCGGCGCGGAACGGGCGTTCCTCGAGCACGTCAAGATGCTGTTCGCCGCCCGGCGCAAGCGCATGGCGGGGACGCTGGCGCGCCATCAGCCCGCCTGGCCCGCGGCTCGGCTGGCCGCCGCGCAAGCGCTCGTGGGCGAGCGCCGGCCGGAGGCGTTGACGCCGGATGAACATCTGCGGGTGTTTTGCCTCCTGACCGGACTGCCGGCCGCATCGCCTTAGAGCGCCTAACAAAACTGCGAACTGCCTCAACACAAAGACCACAAAGGAACACGAAGGACACAAAGAACCGCAAATTTTTCACGCCGCCGCATTGGGCGATTTGAGCCAATAGAGCGTTCTGGCGTGCTGGTTCAACTTTCTCAGAACTGCTGCCACGAGGAGTAAAATTCTCTTTGTGGTCTTCGTGGTCTTTGTGTTTCAGCCGTTTTGTTACGCGCTCTTAGGCTTGGCCTGGATTGCGCACCCGTGGAATGCCCTGCAATCCCGCGTGCGTTTCTTGTTGTTTTGGCGTTTAATTTGCACAATTGGGCTTTGGTAAATTGGGACTGGGTAATGAATCGGACCCAGGTGGAGACCGAACTGGAGCGGAGGACCCGGCCCATCCGGGGTGCCCCCTCTTAAAGCCGGCGGGGCGGGGAAGCCCGTGACCGGCGGAGGGATGACAGCAGGCCACGTGACCATGCGACGAGTATGCGTAGTTCTGGTGCTCGGCCTGCTCATGGCCGGGACTGCCGTTGCCGACACGATCACCATCACCGCGCCGTGGACCCAGGTGCGGCGCACGCCCTCCATGGACGGCCGCGCGATTGACGTCGTCTATGGGAACGACACCTTCACGGTGTTGGAGTCCAAGGACGGCTGGGCCAAAATTCGCACCCGCCGCAAGGTCGAGGGCTGGGTATTGCTCAACGACGCCGATCAAAAGGCGGGCGGTGCCGCTCCGGAGAATGCGCCGCCGGCTCCCGCGGGCGCGCCCGGCGGGGAGAAGAAAGCCGACGCGGCGCCGGCCCCCACCGTTCCGGCGCCCAAGAACCTCCAGGCGACCACCCTTTCCAATGCGACCGCGCTGGCCAAGCTGGGCTATCGGGATCAGGCGCGGGAGAAGTTCACCGACTTGATCCTGCGCAACCCGGGCAGCGTGGAAGCCTACGAGTCCACCCGGCAGATGCTGGCCTTCTATCCGGTGGCGTACCTGCCGCCCCTGAAGGATGGACAGGTTACGTCCGAGGGCGAGGGGTCGATCGGCAAGGTGTTGCCCGCCGTGCTGCTCCAAGAAGCGATCGCGCTGCAATCGGAGAAGCAGCACGCGCGCTCCTCCCGGGTCTATGAATTCCTGTTGGAGAGCGACCCGGGCAACGGCCGCGCGTTCCTGGGTCTGCTCGATACGTTGCAGGGCCGGATGGCCGAGGCCCTGCAAGCCTCCCGTGAGGAAGACTTGGCCCCCGCCATATCGAGCTTCCGCCAGCATTTCCCGGACCTGCCGCTGCCGGGCACCGTGCAGCAGCGCCTCTCCCAAGGCAAGAAGAGTTAGCGCGGCCGATCCGGCCCGGCCGCATTCCGCGGGGCCGGGCGGCGCGTTGCGCGAGATCCAGGCCCCACGGTCCCCGCGCCCCTCCGCACCCCAACGCGCCGCGCCTGCGCTCCCCTGGGCGCGGAGGGGCTGAATCCCGCCCGCAAAACCCGCCCTGAAACCCCGAGTAAGGCTGGAACCACTCGTCCGGCGGAGCCTCGGGGGTTTGAGTGGGTGAGAGTTTGTATGGGGGCGGGAATCCACTTTGCTGACAGTTTGCCGAACGGGCGTTCGTGACTCCCCCTGGCTC
>JBGPEV010000241.1:0-5392 GCA_041482995.1 bacterium
CCTTCACCGTCGCCGAACCACCGGCTCGTGATGACCTTCGTTTCCGTGTAAAAATTGACGCCGTCGCGCCCTGTGACGTGCAAATCGCCGAAGAACGAGTTCTTCCACCCCGCGAAGGGGAAGAAGGATAGCGGTACGGGAACCGATACGTTCACGCCCACCATGCCCACCGTGACGTCGTTCTGGAACTTGCGCGCCGCCGCGCCGCTGGAGGTGAAAATCGCCGTGCCGTTGCCGTAGGGATTGGCGTTGACCAAGGCGATGGCCTCGTCCAGGTCCTTCGCGCGCACAATGGAGAGCACCGGGCCGAAAATTTCCGCCTGGTAGATGGCCATGTCCGGGCGTACGCGATCGAACAGCGTCGGGCCGACGAAGTGGCCCGGCCCGGCGGCACGCGGATGCTTCCGGCCGTCCAGCACCAGTTGCGCCTGCTCCGCGACCCCCTGGCCGATGTAACCGGTCACGCGGGTCTTGTGCTCCGCCGAAATGAGCGGCCCCATCTCCGAATCCGATGCGGTGCCGGGCCCGACGCGCAGGGCAGCGGCGGTCTCCTTCAGCTTGGGCACCAGGGCGTCCGCCGCCTCACCGACCGCCACGACGACGCTGATGGCCATGCAGCGTTCACCGGCGGACCCATAGGCTCCGCCCATGATGCCCTCGATCGTCTTGCCCAGGTCGCAGTCCGGCATGACGACCAGGTGATTCTTGGCGCCGGAGAGCGCCTGCACACGCTTGCCCTGCAGGCTCGCCCGCTTGTAGACCTCCCGCGCCACGGGTTCGGAGCCGACGAAGGAGACTGCGCGCACGCGCGGATGGTCGATCAGCGCGTCCACGGCGGCCCGGCTGCCCTGAAGGATATTGAAAACGCCGTTGGGCAAGCCGGCCTCCCGGAACAGTTCCGCCAGCCGGACGGCGGTGCGCGGGACGCGTTCGGATGGCTTGAGCACGAACGTGTTGCCCGCGGCGATGGCCAGGGGAAACATCCACATGGGCACCATGGCGGGGAAATTGAACGGTGTGATGCCCGCGCACACCCCGAGGGGCTGGCGCGCCGTGCGGCAATCGATGCCCCGCGCGACGCCGTCCACGGTCTGGCCCTGGATCAGCGTCGGCATGCCGCAGGCGAACTCCACGACCTCGATCCCGCGCTGCACTTCGCCCCGCGCGTCCGCGACGGTCTTGCCATGGTCATGGGAGATCAACTGGGCCAGGGAATCCGCCTCGGCCTCCAGCACCTGCCGATAGCGGAAGAGGAACCGCGCGCGCTCGACGACCGGCGTATCCCGCCATCCCGGGAACGCCGCCTGGGCCGATTGCACCACGGTGTCCACGTCGCGGGCATCGCAGAGCGGCACCTGCGCATAGGGCTCCCCGGTCGCCGGGGCCTGCAACGTGAGCATGGCCCCTGCTTGGGTGGCCGGCTGGGACTTGCCGTCGTAGTAGAGGGGGATCGTTTCCATGGGCGCACCCTGTGGGGGAAGCTCCGGGGCCGGGCTGGCCCCGTGGCGCGTCATTATGCCATTACCGGAGGCAGGCGTCAGTCTCCTCCAGTGGCATGGCTCGTCCGCCGCGGCACGGCGCCACGTTCAGAAATAGAAGCCGACACCCACCGCATTGGTGACGCCGTTGAATGCGGTCTGGGTTGTGGGGACCTTGGTGAACACGGTCAGGATGGGGGCAATCTTGTTCCGCGTAGGATCGAAGCCGATGGCCAAGCCGAGACTGTAGAAGTCGTCCGAGAAGTTGAAGCGCCGCGTTTCCTTGGTTCCGGCGGCACTGGTCTGGGAGAAGCTGACGGACCCCATGTCCTTCCCCAGCCCGAAGTACACCCAGCGGTAGGGCTGCCAAAGCGCCGTGATGGAGCGGTTGACGCGCCGCACGGAGTGTACGAACACATCGTCCGCCGGGTTTCCCGGCGTGCCCTTCACATCGGCGAACCGGTTGATGGCGACGGTATTGTCATCTCCGCCAAAGACCAACCCCCACTGGCCAAAGCTCAGGCCGATGGCCGGACCGGTGCCGGCAATCTGGCTGGGCAGCGCGCCGGAATACCCCTTTTGCTCCGTCGTGGCATTGTCCGGCGGACCGGAAAGGTTGATCGTGCCAATGCCGTAGAAGATTCCCACGCCGACAGCCTTCTTCGTCGTGAGGTCCGTCACATTTTGGCCGCGGGCATCCGCGGCAACCGCAACGAATGCCATGACGAGACCGATCCAGATCGGCATCGCCGTGAAACGCCCGGCCTGAGCCATGGCACGTACTCGGAGAAAGAGTCGGACTGGGGTGCCCCAGCGCGGTGTACACCGCGATTCATGCCGAGAAATGCAAGTCTCGCGCCGAGCCCTCCCTAGACAAGTAGGAGCGATTGCGGTCGGGCGTGGGGCCAGCGGTGCCGCGGAATACCCCCGCCGCGCTTCCCCGCGCATGGCGGAAGGGCAGGGTCGGCACGAGTGACGGCAAATCGGCGATCGCGTTGGGGGGCCACCCAGCTTCCGCTCCACCCGCCGGCTCAATCCGCGGCGAAGCCGGCCCCGCGGCCCAGCGCCGCAAGGGTCTCTGCCAGCAGCGCGGAAAGGACCGCCTGGGCCGGCGCGATTTCGTGGATCAGGTCCATACCCTCGCCGGCAAAGACCACGCTGGTGTTCATGTCCCCGGCGGCGCTGGCCTCCGCGTAGCGCGGCTTCTCGGTCGTCAGGTTGCGCGCCAAGCGCTCCTCGTCCCCGTGCCAGCGCTCGGTGAATGCGTTGCGCAGCGCGCGCCCGGTGAAGTGCAGGGGCCAGTCCTTGCCGCGCACAATGTCGAACACGCGCGTGCGCAGCGTGTCGTCACCCTTGCCGCTCACGACGCGGGCCTTGCCATTGGGGTGCATGAGCGATTCCGGCGTGGCCAGGAAGCGCGTTCCCACCACGGCGCCTTGCGCGCCCAACACCAGCGCGGCGGCGATGCCCCGCCCGTCCGCGATGCCGCCCGCCGCCAGCACGGGCAAGGGCGAGACCGCGTCCACGACCGCGGGCACGAGTGCCAGCGTGCCGCGCGTGGCGCCATGGCCTCCCGCCTCGGTGCCCTGAGCCACGATGACATCGGCGCCCAGTTCCGCCGCGCGCACGGCGTCGGACACCGTCTGCACTTGGCAGATCAACCGGCTGCCCGCCGCGCGGATGGCCGGCAAGTACGGCGCGGGATCGCCGAAGGAGAGAAACACCGCGCGGGGCCGCCGGGCCAGCGCCTGCTCGAACACCGCCTCCCGCCCGCGGAGACTCCAAGTGATGAAGCCCACGCCCACCTGCGAGAGATCGGCCAGCGCCAGTTCCCGTTCCACCCAGCCGCGATCGGCGTAGCCGCACCCGACCAGCCCAAGCCCGCCCGCCTGCGTCACCGCCGTGGCCAAGCCGGCGCCCGCCGTGTTCCCCATGGGGGCCAGCACGATGGGGTGCCGAATCCCGAGCAGACGCGCTGCTGGCGTGGTCAATCCCATGGCCGGCCTCCTCCTTGCGATTCTATCCAGTAAAAAAGCCCCGCGCACGTCGCCGTGCCGGGGCTGTCCGGCCCTGCTGTCGCCGCCGCAGCTAGAGCAACTCGGCAATCTGCACCGCGTTGAGCGCCGCGCCTTTGAGCAACTGGTCGGAGACCAGCCACAGGTCCAAGGTATTGGCCTGGGAGAGATCGCGGCGCAGGCGCCCCACCAGCACGGGGTCGCGGCCGGAAACGTCAACGGGCGTGGCCCAGCGGTTGTTGGCCCGGTCCTCGAAGATCTCCACGCCGGGCGCATCCTTCAGCACGCGGTAGGCGGCCTCGGGTGAGACGTCCTGGCCAAACTCGATATTGAGCGCCTCCGAGTGGGCGCGCAGCACGGGCACCCGCACGCACGTCGCGTGGATGCGGATGCTGCTGTCACCCAGGATCTTGTGCGTCTCCTCCACCATCTTGACCTCTTCCTCCACATAGCCGTTGTCGAACATCTTGCTGTTGTGGGGAAACAGGTTGAACGCGTACTGCACCGGGAAGATCTTGCGCTGATAGGGCCGCCCCTGCAGCACCGCCAGGGTCTCCTCCTGCAATTCCCGCATGGCCGCGGCGCCCGCGCCGCTGCTCGCCTGGTAGGTGCACACCACCACGCGCTTCACGCCGAACTTCCGGTGCAGCGGCCCGAGCGGCACCACCATGGCGATGGTGGAGCAATTGGGGTTGGCGATGATGCCCTTGTGCTTCCGGATGTCGGCCGGATTGATCTCCGGCACCACCAGCGGCACGTTGGGGTCCATGCGGAAGGCGCTGGAATTGTCCACCACCACCGCGCCCGATTCCACGGCGTAGGGCGCGAATTCCTTGGAGCGGCTGCCGCCCGCGCTGAACAACGCGATGTCCACGCCGCGGAACGAGTCCTTCTTCAGTTCCTGCACGGGCAGGGTCTCGCCCTTGAACTGCAGGGTCTTGCCCACGCTCTTGGCGCTCGCCAGCAGCGTCAGCTCGCGCACCGGGAAGTTGCGCCGGTCCAATACGCTCAAGAACTCCTGACCCACCGCCCCGGTCGCCCCGGCGATGGCCACGTGATACCCGCGACTCATCTGAAGACCGACCCCTCTGCCGTGAAAAAACTTCCCCCAATTGGCACAGCCTGCCGCGAATTCATTTTCGCGTAGCGTCCCACGGGTGTTCGGCCGCGCCCGGGCGGACGGTATCTTTCAAGTATAGGAGGATCGCTGCACGGTGGAAAGCGCGCGTCACGCGAACTGCACATGCATCCGCCTCAGTGTCCTTCCTTCGTTCGAACGCTTCGTTCCCCGAAGCGTTTGCACACCGGCCCAAGTCCCAAGCGGCCTTCATGCATTCCCGTTTGACACCTTGCGAAATTCTCCGGTACCCACGCCGGGCCTGCGCCACCGGGGCCGGTTCGCGAGGTTCTCCGGAACAACTTTGGCCTCAGCTTATTGGCGGCAAACTGGAACCATCCCTTAAGCGCAAGGTTTGTTTGCGGTTTTGTAAAAATTCTCTTTCAAATCATTTCGTTCCATTCAATTCCTCCCCCTGCGGGGGCACCCCCTCAAGGTCGGCAGCCAGTTCCACTTCACCAGCATTGGCTTTGTTTGCTGTATTTACATATTATTACATCAATTCAGCAACTTGGTGCCCATCGCCAGAAACGCTTCGCCGACAAAGGGGTCGCTGCGTTTCAATCAACGGAAAGCATTGCTGTCCCATCTGACCCTCCAATACCTCAAAACAACTCCACACGCATTAGTATACCTGAATTGTTCTCTTTGTCAATGTAATTCGGTCCGGCTGTTGAGCACTCCGGCAAGTCGGCGTCCCCGGTGCGATGGGTCCGAGGTGTTGCCGGGTGGCTGATTTGACGGGGCCACGCTAGAACTTGCCGCCGCGCCCGGCACCGGCG
>JBGPEV010000242.1:0-5388 GCA_041482995.1 bacterium
CGAAGCCCTGCGGCGCGCGACGGACTTTGCGGGCGCTTTCCATGCTGCTGGATCGAATGGCACGGAAACCACGGCAACCCTGGAACTGGGTTCGTCCGGCATTGGATCGCCGTCCTTGGCCATTCCGCGCAGGTGAAAGTCAATGGCCGCTGCAATATTGCGCCGAGTTTCTTCCACCGTTCGGCCCGTCGAGACGTATCCCGGAAGATCCGGCACGTAGGCGGAATAGTTTCGTTTTGCCTTCTCGATGACGACGACATATTTGCGGGTGGCCATCGACCCCCGAGCGGTGGAGGGGTTCTGCGGTTTAGATTCGCCTGCCTGAGTGTGGACCGAACCATTCCCGCGATCAACGTCAATTGATATTCCCACTCCACAAGGTGGGCGGGGACAGTTCGCGCAGCGCGCAGGGGGCGAACGCCCTTGCGCTTCCCCGCGTCCCCCGCTAGTCCTACAGGCGGCCTGCGCCGCAATTGACGGGCGAGAACGCCCGTCCCACCACAGGAGGAAGGGGGAAATCGGTTGAATCGTCCGTTCTGGATCGCGCTCACGTTGCTCTGGCTGGTGGGCAACAGCCTGCGGCTGACCGTCCTCGCGGTGCCGCCCGTCATTCCGCGCATCACGGCGGACCTGGGGCTCTCCGCCACGGAGGTGGGGATTCTGGGGAGCATTCCGCCCGCCTTGTTCGCGCTGGCGTCCGTGCCGGGCGCGCTGCTGATTGCCCGGGTGGGCATGCTGCGCGCGCTGGTGATCGGGATGCTGCTCACGGCGGCCGGCGGCGCGCTGCGCGGGCTCAGTTACGGCGCGGGCGTGCTGTTCGCCACGTCCATCCTGATGGCCCTGGGCGTCGCCTTCATGCAGACGGCCCTGCCCAGCGCCGTGCAGCAGTGGATCCCCACGCGCATCGGCTTCGGCACGGCCGTGTACACCAACGGTCTGCTCACGGGGGAAACCTTTCCCGTATTCCTCACCCTGCCCCTGGTATTGCCCTGGTTTGCCGGCGCGTGGCGGCCCGCGCTGGCGGTCTGGTCGGTGCCCGTGCTGCTCACGGCGCTGCTCGTGGCCCGGTTCGCCCCGCGGCAACCTGCGGCGCCGCGGTCCGCGGGAGCAACCGGCGGGGCGCCCGTGCGGCGGCACTGGTGGCCGGACTGGCGCGACGGGCTGATCTGGCAACTGGGGCTGCTGGGGGGCGGCATCAGCAGCATGTACTTCGCCACCAACGCCTTCCTGCCCGGCTATCTGGCGAGCATCGGGCGGCCCGACCTGACCGGCAGCGCCCTCACCGCGCTGAACCTGGGGCAGTTGCCCGCCTCCCTGCTGTTGCTGGCCCTGGCGGACCGGATGGAGCGCCGCGCCTGGCCCTACGTGGCCGCGGGCGCGGCGTCCCTGCTGAGCGTGATCGGCATCGTGGCGTCCGCCGGGGTGGGGACGGTGGTGTGGGCCGGCGTGCTGGGCTTCTGCGGCAGCGCGGGGTTGATCCTGGCCCTGAGCCTGCCCGCCCTGCTGAGCCGCCCCGAGGCGGTGGCCAGCACCGCGTCGGCCATGTTCGCCATCACGTACGCCACCGCCGTGGTGGTGGGCGTGGTGAGCGGCGCCCTGTGGGACGCGACGGGCGTGCCGGCCGCCGCGTTCGTACCGATCGGCCTGGGCGCGGTGGCGCTGGTCGCCTCGGCGGCCGTGCTGCGACTCAAGGGGCGGCTGCGCTGAGCGAGTAGCGCCGGGCTGCACCGCGGGTAGTGGTCCGCCGCGCCTCAATTTTCGGACGATTCGCTCAGTTGTTGGCGCATCGTTCCTCTGCGGACCCTATCCCTGCCCTTTCCCCCAAAGCCGGGGAAAGGGACGTGCCTGCGCCACGCACCGAGGCTGACGGCGCTTCCCCGTTAGCCCCTGTCCAGCCGCATCAAGCCTTTCCCCCGCTTTTGGGGGAAAGGTGGCCGAAGGCCGGATAGAGGCCCCTCGGGCGAACGATGTGCCTCCGCCGCATCCCCTTCTGGATACCCCGCGTCTTCGACCCATCCGAAAAACAAGCCGTGACGAACCACAAGGTGGCACGGCGCGGCGCAAGCGCGCATGCTGGGTCGAAACCTCCTGCCGCCCCCGTCCGCCCTGGCCGAGCCATGCCCCCTCGACACGCTTCCACCGGCTTCCGGCTTGCCGCGCTGCTGGTCGCCATGGCCTTGCTGGCGGGCTGCACGCGAGAGGTCGCCCGGCCTGCCATCGAAACCCGGCACTTCGGCGTGGATTGGGAGCACAGCGCCGTGGAGGCGCTCCCGCTGGACGGCCTGACGCTGCGGGGAATCGTGCTCACTCCCGCGCAGTGGCCGTTGGAAGGCAGCCTGAAGCGGTTGCTGGCCAGCGATTTCATCGGCGTGATCGACGCCCTGGATCTCCGGTTTCATTCGAGCACCGTGCCGGGCGGCGTGCTGCGGGAGATCTATGACGCCGGGTTTCTCCCCGTCTATGCGCGCGTGACCAACACCACGTCCGAGCCGCGCGGTTTCTTCCCGCAGCGGCTCACCGTGCAAGGGGAGCCCGGCCGCGTGCTCTATCCGGTGGAAGCGCAAAGCCTGCCCCAGCACTTGCGGCGCATGGATTGGGAGCGCACCGCCGTGGTGACGCTGGCCGCCCTGGTGCTGGTGGCCGTCCTGGTGGCGGGCCGCGAAGGGCGGCTCGACGCGCGGAGCGCGGGAGACGTGACGGACCTGAGTGCACGGGTGATCGTTGCTCCCTGCGGCACCCGCCGGGCCGGCGGCGCAGGGCGGTCCGGCGCGGAGCCCGCGCCGCCGGCCGATCCCGGCGTGTTGGCGGCCGGGCTGATCGCTCCGGGGGAAACGCGGCAGGGGTTCATCTTCTTCGCCCACCGCGGTGAATGGGTGGATTGGAAAACGGCCCAACTCGCCGTGCCCTGACCCACCTATGCGCCGCGGAGGGTAAGCACCGGCACCGGCGAGAGGCGCACGATCTTCTCGGTCACGCTGCCCAGCACCAGATGAGTGAGACCCGTACGGCCGTGGGTGCACATCACCACCAGTCCCGGCTTGTAGCTGCTGATCTCGGCCAGGATTTCCTCGACGGCGTGCCCGTGCCGGACGTCCGTGCGGTATTTCACGCCGGAATCGGCCTTGGCGATCTTCAGCAATTCCTGGCGGGTTTCCTCCATCACGTCCTTGATGATGAATCTCTGATTGGCCGCGGGCGCGGCGTCCCCCGGCAGTTGGTAGAGCGGAACGTCTTGCAGGAAGCCCCGTTGCTGATACACCTCGTAGGGCGAGCGCTCGACCACGTGGAGCAACTCGATTTCCGCCTTCATGTCCCGCGCGAGTTGGTCCGCGAACTCCTTCGCCTTCAACGAACTGGGGGAGAAATCGATGGGAACCAGAATGCGATCGATCTTGAATGTCATGACGGCTCCTTTTGGGCGACGTTCCGGTGCAAGCGCCTGCCTCTCGGCGATATGTCCGGCGACCGGCTACGGCTGACCTGTTATCCTGTTTCATTTCTAGCAAATTCGAGGGGGGCACACTGTGACAAAAGTCTGAATTCCGAACAGCGGGGCCGGACGCCTGGATCGCCCGGGGAAGCCGGCGCCCGGGCCCGGCGGATCGACGAGGGGGCAGAAAAGACCGCCGGTGCCCCTTGCCGGGCGCACGATTCCCGGTCTTTCCCATCCCCCGCCGGATCGGATGCCGGCGCCGCGGGCGCTGGTTGCCGCGATCCGCGCCGACGATCGCCAACGCGACCGCTTTCCGCAACCTCTTGTCAGGCGCACTGCTCATGGCACGCTACGAGATCAATGAACTGGAAAAGAAGGATTCCTGGCGCATGTTTCGCATCATCGGCGAATTCGTGGAGGGGTTCGACGTGCTCGCGGACTTCCTGCCGGCGGTGACGATCTATGGCTCCGCCCGCACGCGGGCCGGACACCCCTACTATGAACTGGCGCGCCAGGTGGGCCGGGCCATGGCGGAACGGGGCTTCACGGTGTTCACGGGCGGGGGTCCGGGCGTCATGGAAGGCGCGAACCTGGGGGCCCACGAGATCAACAAGCCCTCCATCGGGCTCAATATCGAGCTGCCCATGGAACAAATGCCCAACAAGTACGCGTCGATGACCATGAAATTCCGGTACTTTTTCGTGCGCAAGGTGATGCTGGTGAAATACTCCAGTGCGTTCTTCCTGCTGCCCGGCGGCCTGGGCACCCTCGATGAGATGTTCGAGACGCTCACGCTGATCCAGACCCACAAGATCAAGCCCTTTCCCGTGCTGATGATCGGCAAGGCCTACTGGGGCGGCCTGATCGACTGGCTGCGGGAACGGGTGCTGGCCGAAGGCATGATCAGCGCCGAAGACCTGCAAATGTTCCATCTCACCGACGACATCGACGAGGCCATCGCCTTGGTGGAGGCGCACCAGCGCGCCTTGGATGGGAGCACCCCGCCCTGAGCGCGGCCGGGCCCCGGGTCGAATTCCAACTCCCGGCCCGGGGGGTTCCGTGCTAGATTGAAGTGTCTGGTCCAACCGGCGGCGCAGTGAGCGCGCCGCGTCCGCAGCGGCTGAAAAAGGTGGATATGAAGCAGCATCACTGGTTCTATGAGCGGGGAGAAGGGGACACGGATCTGCGGCCCCTCACCCTGCGCTCGCTGATGAGCGCCAGCCCCGTTACGCTGGCGCCCGACGATCTCGTGCTGGATGCCATGCGCATCATGCGGGAGCGGGGCCTCAGGCACATTCCCATCGTGGGCCAGGACGGCCGCCTGGTGGGATTGGTCACCGAGATCGACATCCTGCGCCAAGTGTTGCACGGCAAGGCCATGACGGGGGAGGAGCAATACCACGCCACGCTGGACGTGATGCTGCCGCTCGAGGACGTGATGGTGCGCGACGTCGCGACGCTCACGTCCGCGCAACCCGTGGCCGCGGCGGTGGCGCTGTTTCTCGACCGCAAGATCCGCTGCGCGCCCATCGTGGACGATGGCGGCAAGCTGCAAGGCATCGTCACCGAATCCGATCTGATGCTGCTGCTCAAGCACATGGTGGAGTGACGCCAGGCCGCCGGGCCCGGATGCCGCCGCACCGTTCGCCGATCGCCGGCGAGGGACTACCGTGGAGACCTGAAGGATGCGGCAGGTAACGCCTTCGACTGCTCCCGCGACCGCGGCAGCGCCGCACGCGGACGCGATGATCCGGCTCGAGAGGGTCACCATGCGTTTCGGCGAGAAGGTGGTGCTGGACGACCTGAACCTCGAGGTGCCCCGCGGCAAGGTGACCGTGGTGCTGGGCGGGTCGGGACACGGCAAGTCCACCATCCTCAAGCTGATCGTGGGCTTCATGCGCCCCCAGGCCGGGCGCATCCTCATCGAGGGGCGCGACGTGCTCACGATGGACGAG
>JBGPEV010000243.1:0-5382 GCA_041482995.1 bacterium
GGCTGCTGCCGGCCAACTTGCATGGGCGGCCCGGCTGGGAGAAGTGGATCGCGCCCGGCGGCCGGATCGTGATGGTGGGCGGCCGGATCGGCAAGGACGGCATCCACGGCGCCACGTTCTCCTCCCTGGAACTGAACGAGTCCGCCCCCGCCACGGCGGTGCAGATCGGCGACCCGATCGTGCAGAAGAAGATGTTCGATTTCTTGCTGTTGGCGCGGGACCGCGGGTTGTACACGGCCATCACGGACAACGGCGCGGGCGGGCTCTCCTCCTCCGTGGGCGAGATGGCGCGCCTGAGCGGCGGCGCCGACATCGCGCTCGATCAGGCGCCGCTCAAGTACCCCGGCCTGCAACCCTGGGAGATCTTCGTCAGCGAGGCGCAGGAGCGCATGACGCTGGCTGTGCCGCCCGCGCACCTGGAGGCGCTGCTGGCGCTCTCGCGGGACATGGACGTGGAATCCACGGTGCTGGGCGAGTTCACCGCCAGCGGCGTGCTGCGGGCGACCTACCGGGGCGAAATCGTGGCGCTGCTGGACATGGCGTTCCTGCACGACGGACTGGCGCCCATGAAGATCGCGGCGCGCTGGTCGCCCTCGCCCACCACGCACCCCATGCTGCACGCGCCCGCCGATCTGACGGGCATGCTCACGGCGCTGCTGGGGCGGCTCAACGTGTGCTCGAAGGAAAGCATGGTGCGCCAGTACGATCACGAGGTGCAGGGCGCCTCCGTGCTCAAGCCCTTCACGGGCGCGTCCAACGACGGGCCGGGCGACGCGGCCGTGCTGCGTCCCGTGCTGGACAGCCTGCAAGGCGTCGCCGTGGCCCACGGCCTCTGTCCGCGCTATGCGGAGTTGGACACCTACGCCATGGCCGCCTGCGCGCTGGACGAGGCCGTGCGCAACGCCGTGGCCGTGGGGGCCGACCCGGACCGCATCGCGGGGCTGGACAACTTTTGCTGGTGCGATCCGCTCCCCTCGCCCACCAACCCGGACGCGCAGCACAAGGCCGCCCAACTGGTGCGGGCCGTGCGCGCCGTCCATGACCTGTCCGTGGCCTATGGCGTGCCCCTGATCTCGGGCAAGGACAGCATGAAGAACGACTACGTGAGCGGCAAGCTGCGCATCTCCGTCCCGCCCACGCTGCTGTTCTCCGTCATCGGCATCGTGCCAGACGTGCGGCAGGCCGTGAGCATGGACCTCAAGGCGCCCGGCGACCGGGTCTATCTGCTCGGGGACACGCGCCGCGAATTGGGCCAGTCGGAGCTGTTCAATCAACTGGGCGTGGCGGGCGGCCGGGTGCCCACCGTGGCCGACCCCGCCCTGGCCCGCGCCTGCTACCGCGCCCTGCACGCCGCCGTGCGCGCCGGGCAGGTGCGCAGCGCCCATGACGTCTCCGACGGCGGCTTGGCCGTCGCCCTGGCCGAGAGCGCCTTCGCGGGCGAATGGGGGATGGACCTGCAGTTGGCCAATCTGGCCGCCCAATCCGGCCTCGCCCCCTGGGAACTGCTCTTCTCCGAATCCCCCTGCCGCTTGGTGGTCACGGTCAGCCCGCTCCATGCTCCCGAGTTCGAACGCCGCTTCGCCGGGCTGCCCCTCTATCGCCTGGGCACGGTCGCCACCACCGACCGCCTCATGATTTCCGGCGCGGAGGGCGCCATCTGGATCGGCGCCATCCTGGGCGAGCTGAAAGAGGCGTGGCAGAAGACGCTCAGGGAGTTGTAGCAACCCCGCTGGCAAAGAAATTCACCCAAGGACGCGGTGTTCCTTTCTCCACACCGGCAGTTTGGTGTGGAGAAGGTGGCGCGCAGCGCCGGATGAGGCGCGGCCGTGCGCTGGCCGCACCCTGCGGCTTGACTTCCCGGGCCAATCGTATACACTTTTGTATGTGGGCCCCGCTCCGGTGCCCCGGGGGTGCTCTGTTTCATGACGAGCGGGCTAGGCCGGTCTGGAGCGGTAGGTCAATGCTTGACTCATTCGATTGAAATACCTATGAATACAGGAAAACTGCAAAACAAACCCGCCGCCGCGCCTGGAAAGACTCGACCCAAGTCTGTTCGCCGGTTCCAACGGGAGATGGACGCTGGAAAACCGCCGATCGGCAGCGCGGTATTTGACAACTGAAGCGGTTGAAACGACGCCCGATTCGGCAAAAACGCAAAACAAACCCGCCGCCCTGTGACAACGAATGGGCGGCTGGCTATAAAGAGACATGACCAAGACGTTGATCCTCTCGGGCTTCGGCACCAATTGCGAGCGGGAGACCGAATACGCCTGCCGCAAAGCGGGGGCTGAAGCCGTCGAGGTGCGCCACATCACCGAGATCTACACCACGGGCATCGCGCTGCAGGACTACGGCTTCCTGGTGCTGATCGGCGGCTTCATGGACGGCGACGACCTGGGGAGCGGCCGCGCCTGCGCGAACCGCTTCCGCTATCGCCCGATTCCCGCACCCTTGGGCGGCGGCACGTTTCTGGAGCGGCTGCACCGCTTCATCGGCGACGGGCGCCCCGTATTGGGCATCTGCAACGGCTTCCAGGTGCTGGCCAAGTGCGGCCTGTTGCCCGGGGCGTTGGAGGAGCCGGCGGCGGCCGCGTCCGGCCGGAACGGGGGCGCGGCGCGGGGCGAGGGCGCGCAGCGGGTCACGGTCACCAACAACGCCAGCGGCCGCTTCGAGGATCGCTGGGTGCACCTGCGCATCGACCCCGCGTCGCCCTGCGTATTCACGCAGGGCATGGACGGCATCGAACTGCCCGTGCGCCACGGCGAGGGCCGCATCCAGGCGGAAAGCGAGGCGCTCGCCTACACGCTGGTGGAGCGGCACTTGGCGCCCCTGCGCTACAGCCTGCCCGACGGCACGCCCACCGAGGCGTACCCGGCCAACCCCAACGGCTCGGCGCTGGGCCTCGCCTCGCTGTGCAGCGTCTCCGGCACGGTGCTGGGCATGATGCCGCACCCCGAGGCGTTCAACCACTTCACGAACCACCCCCAGTGGACCCGCCGCCCGCACGATGGCGAGGAGGGCGCAGGGCTGCAACTGTTCCGCAACGCCTATCGCTACCTGGGCGGCTAGCGCGCATACCCCATCACTCATGGCAGCCGCGCCCGCGGGGGGAGGCGGAGCAGTGTGCGCCAAGGGGTCGGAGGTTCTGTCCGTCATTGCCCTGCCCGCAGCGCGGGGGTGACCTCCGGCGGGAGCTGCCCGCGCAAGGCCAGCACGTGGGCCTGCAGCACCGTGGCCACGCTGATGGCACTGGGCATTGCCCCGGAGAGCACCATACCCAGTGCCTCCGCGAAGGCAATGCGGCGCAGCGCCAACTCCTCGCCGGCGTCCGGGTGGGGTGTTCCCGCGGTGAGGCCCCAGGCCACGTAGCTGAAGCTCTCCAGGTTGGTCATGGAATTGACGGGGGCAAGATGCTGGATCGGATGCCAGTTCCGCGCGGCCAAGCCCGTTTCCTCCGCCAGTTCGCGCTGCGCGCCGGCCAGCGGGGTCTCGCCGGCGCCCATCAATCCCGCCGGCAGTTCCCAGGTGTAGCGGCCGATGGCGTAGCGGTGCTGGCCGACGATCCAGGTGTACCCCGCCTCGTCGAGCGGCAGGATGCAGCAGCCGGGGGCGGGATGGCGCACCACGCCGTAGGTGCCCCGCGCGCCGCCGGGGGTGAGCACCTCATCCTCGGTCACCCGCAGCCACGGGTTCTCGTAGATGGGGCGGGAGGACAGGGTGGTCCACGGGTTGCGGTGTTCGCTCACGGGGTCTCCAGAGGGGAGGGTAGCGGCGGTTCGTCGGTCAACGCGGCCGTCAGTTCGCGCCGTACGCCGGGGTCCGGCTCGCCGGCGAGTGCCCGTGCCAGCCAGCCGCGCGCTTGCCCATGGCGCGCGCGCCCCAGCGCCCAGGCGGCGGCGCCGCGCACCAGGGTCTCCGGATCGTCCAGGGCCTGGCGCAGCGCCGCGCGGCCCTCCGCTGACGCCGGTGCGCTGGAATCCAACGTGGCCAGGCGGTTCCCCAGCGCGATCGCGGCGTTGCGCAGCAGGCCCCGGCGGCGTGCGCGCGCCAACGGCGTGTGCCGATAGCGGGCGCGGAAGGCGAGCTCGTCCAGCGCCAGCAGGTCGGGCAGCGACGGGAAGGCGGCGCCGGCGCTGCCCTGAAACGCGGGCTCGGCGCTCACCGGCGCGCCCCGGTTCCAGGGGCACACCTCCTGGCACACGTCGCAGCCGAACACCCAGCCGCCCAGTCCGGGCCGCAGGTGCGCGGGAATGGGTCCATTCAGTTCGATGGTGAGATAGGAGATGCAGCGCCGGGCATCCACCGTCTTGTCCGCCACGATCGCCTGGGTGGGGCAGGCGTCGATGCAGGCCGTGCACGTGCCGCAACTCTCGCGCAGGGGCAGCAGGGCCGCGGGGTCGGCGGCGCGGGGTGGGGGTGGAAGGTCCGGCTCCAGGGCCACATCCACCAGCAGTTCGCCGATGAACAACCAGGAGCCGTGCTCCCAGTGAATCAGGTTCGCGTTCTTGCCCACCCACCCCAACCCGCCGCGGGCGGCGAATTCCCGTTCCATGATGGGGCCGGAATCGACGAAGGCGCGCCACCCGAGCGGACGTCCCGCCGCCTCGCGCACCCAAGCATCGAGCCGCGCCGCCAACCGCTCCAGCTTCTCGCGCAACACCTCGTGGTAGTCCCGCCCCCAGGCATAACGGGCCACCCGTCCGTGGAGGGGCCGCGCACCGGGAGCTTCGCGAGGCGGCGGCTGGTAATTGAGCGTGGCCGCGATCAGCGACTGGGCCCCGGGCAGCAACGCCGCGGGGTCCGCCTTGAGGGTTGCGTGCCGGTGCAGGTAGCCCATGGCGCCCGCGTAACCCGCCGCCAGCCAGGCCTGGTAGAAGCCGTGGCTCGCGGGCCGGGCCACCGGGACGATCGCCACGCCCTGCAGCCCCAAGGCGCCGGCCTCGGCTTTCACGCGCTCGGAAAGGGTCATGGCGCCGCCGCGTTGCGTGGGTGCGCCGTCCATGCTACCCGCGTCGGCATGGCCGCTGCTTCCTCCGACGACCGCGCGCAATTCCCGTTCTGGCGGCGCAACGCGGCGGCACTCTCCGCTGGGAACGTCCTGCAAACCCTTGGATTCAGCACGGCCTATCCCTTTCTGCCCCTGGTGGTGCAGGAACTGGGCGTGCACCGCAATCCGGAAACCTGGGTGGGCCTCATCGTCGGCAGACTGTTCACTCTCAGGTTTCTCCTGCAGCCCATCTGGGGCGGCGTGGCGGACCACTATGGCCACAAGGGCATGGTGCTCCGGGCCGGATTGGGGATGGGCCTGGGTTACGCCCTGGTCGCGCTCAGCCCCACGCTCGGCTGGTTCATGTCCGCCATGCTCATCGTGGCATTGTGCAA
>JBGPEV010000244.1:0-5378 GCA_041482995.1 bacterium
ACCTTGCCAGGGCACCCCGATTTTGAAGAATCGGCCATCATTGATGAGCGCATTACGCGGATCCTCGGGACCACTGGGGACAGCAACAAACATTCGCACGATCAGCCCATTCTCATTTGCAGCGTGCGTGATGAGACAGAATTTATGGCATGCGTGAATGGGAATACAACTCTTGTTGTCGCCATGAGAATTCTTTATAGCGACGCAATAGGGAGGCCGCACAAGACTCTTATCAGCTTCAGATATAACTTCGCTCGCCAAGACTTTGAACGGTGGGGAGACAAGAATTGGAATGACTATACATAGCGACAATAGGGTCAGCGGCCAGCTACCGCCGTTACGGCGTGTATTGTCGAGTCCAGGATAATCGCCTGTCATTTTGCACTTGACATCCGTAATATTTCTGCTATGCTCATCCAGTGGGCGGTTCACCGCCCGCTGGTAGTCCCTACGTCCCCACCGTAGCCAAACCCGCGCCAGCAGAGCGCATGCGCCCGTGCAGTGTCCGCGACGCCCCCGTAAGGGACCGTTGCCTCGGGCCGGATCGCTGCGCCCTCGGCATCCACAAACGTGAAAATCTCAGGAGCATGACCATGCAGACGGAACATCCATCTGGAACCGGGGGCGTCTCGGGCGGCCCGCACCTCAACGCCCTGAAGCACGGCCTGCGCAGCGCGGCGATCCTGCTGCCGGGGGACGACGCGGCGGCATTTCACGCGCTTCGGCGCGAGCTGTTCCACACCTATCAGCCGTGCACGCGGGACGAGGCGGACTGCGTGGAGGGCATGGCGGGGTACAAGTGGCGCATCGCCCGCTGCCGCCGCATGCAGGCCAGTTACGACGGTGCGTGGGAGGCGCTGCTGGCCGGGGCGCCCGCCGGCCACATCTGCGAGCCTGACCCCCACCGCTGGCAACACCGCTCCATGGACTGCGTGCTGGAGGAAATGCGGCTGCACCGGCTGATGTCCAAGGACCGCGCCACCCTATTTCAGCTCCAGTCGATGCGCCGCAACCGGCTGATCGACGGCGCCCTCGGCGCGCCGGCGAGCTCCCTCACGTGGCTGGGCGAAGAGGAGGAGGCCGCGAGGTCGGCCGAACCCGCTCCGCTGTCGGCGCCGGCCGCCGCACCCCTGCGCGAGGCACCGGTCGGCCCATCCGCAACTCCCCCCAGCGATGAATCAATCGGCGAAATCCGCGAACGGCCAGCGCTGCCCGCCACTGGGGTGCTCCGCGGCCGGAGCGGGAACGGGTCCGGCGCGGCGAGCCATCCGGAACTGCCGGGGAGTTGACGCCGGAATGGGGATGCGCGAAGCGTGAGCAGGGCCGGCCGCTTGCGGGAGGCGCCAGCAGCAGCGCCGGACGCTTGCGGGAGGCGCCAGCAACACTACGGGGGGAAGGGTCAGGGATGGGCGGCTGATGAGATTTGCGCCAGGGGCTGACAAGCGACGCGGCAGAGTACACGCCGTCCAACAGGATGTCCGAACGCACCGGATCTCCGCTGCATGATGGATCCGGCGAAACCAATCGCGATGCAGATGCCAGGAAGGGACCCTTGACGGCGACCTGCTATCGTGGAGTCCCGATGAACCAATCCGAAGTCTCGGTTCGCCACCCTTTTCCGGCCGGGCCGCTCGATAGGCCCTTGGCCGGTGATCGGGAGTCATGTCGCTGCCCTGCTTGCCCCGGTTTGAAGCGACGGTTTCCGCGCTCACCTATTCCCTGCTCGACGCCGGTGGCGTCACGGACGCCGCGGCGGGGCGCTTCATCCAGAATCGCGTGTGTCGCTACATCTTGGCCGAACACGGACGGCTGCCCGACTACCTGCGGCTCCCGATGCGCATGCTGACGCTGCTGTTCGATGCGCAGACGCTGCCCTTCGAGGGTGTGGCCTTCCACGCGCTACCCCCCGAGCGGCGGGCGCCCTGGATCGATCGCTGGCGCACCGCCCCGTTGGGCGCCTGCCGCGACTTCATCCGATTTCACGAAAGTCTTGCCATCTTCGCGGGGTATGACGCGCTCTTCCCCCCGCCCCCGCCGGAACCGCCCCGATGAGCGACCCCTTGCGCGCCGAAGTCGCGGTCATCGGTTCCGGCCCCGGCGGCGCCGTCACGGCCTGCCATCTGGCGGAGGCCGGCCGCGATGTCGTGCTGGTGGAGGAGGGCGCCGGGGCCGATCAGGGGCCGTGCCCGCCCTTTTCCCGGGAGGAGATGGAACGGCGCTATCGCAATGGGGGCCTCACCGTGGCCTTGGGGCCGACCAAGGTCAATTACGTGGAGGGACGCTGCGTCGGTGGCGGCAGCGAGATCAACAGCGGGCTCTACCACCGCACGCCCCCGGAAGTGCTGGCACGCTGGCAGGAGCAGTACGGCGTGCGCGAAATGGGGGAGTCGGACCTGGCACCCCACTTCGACGCCTGCGAGCAAGATTTGTCGGTCTCGCTGCTGCCGGGCCCCGCGCCTGCGGCCTCCTTGAAACTCCACGAGGGCGCCCAACGGTTGGGCTGGAAATCCCTGGAAGTGCCGCGCTGGTATCGCTTACCCGCCGGGGCCGCCCCCGATGCGCCGGGCGAACGGCAGTCCATGGCCCGCACCTTCATTCCCCGGGCGCTGGCGGCGGGTTGCCGGTTGCGCACCGATACGCGGATCCTCTCCCTGCGTCCCGCCGGAGCAGGCTGGTTGGTTTCTGGCGTCACCGCGGGCGCGGAGGGCCACCCCGTGCCGTTTGCGCTACGGGCGGATACCGTGTTCCTGGCGTGCGGCGCCGTGCAGACCCCCGCGCTCCTGCGGCGCAGCGGCCTGGGGGGCCGGGCGGCGGGCCGCACATTGCGCATGCATCCCACGCTCAAGATTGCCGCGCGCTTTCCCGGCCCGGTCAACGGCTTGGGCATGGGAGTGCCCGTGCACCAAGTCAAGGAATTCGCGCCCCGCTTCAGCTTCGGCTGCTCCATCAGCGCGCCCCCGCACCTGGCCCTGAGCCTGGTGGATTACCCCGCGGCGCTGCGAGCGTTGCCGGAGACGTGGCCCCAGATGAGCGTCTACTACGCCATGATCGGCGGGGGTGAGGGCAGCGTGACGCCGCTGCCCGGTTTCCGCGACCCGCTGGTTCGCTATCGCCTGGGCGAAGGCGACCTGGCGCTGCTTTCCGAAGCGTGCAGCAAGTTGGCGGAGTTGCTGTTCGCCGCTGGTGCGGTGGCGCTGTATCCGAGCGTCACCGGCTGGCCCATGCTGCGTGACCGGGATGATTTGACGCGGGTGCCGGGCACGCTGCCCGCCGCGCGCACCAACCTGATGACCATTCATCTGTTCTCCTCTTGCCGCATGGGCGAACGCTCCGGCGAGTGCATCACCGATTCCTACGGGCGGGTCCATGGCCACCCGCATCTCCACATTGCGGATGCCTCCCTGCTGTGTGATGCTCCCGGCGTCAACCCCCAAGGCTCCGTGATGGCCATAGCCCGCCGCAATGTGCTGAGGTTTCTGCGCGCCGCGTGAGGCAAGCGCCGGTACACCATGGAATTGCTTTCGCAAAGAGTCCTCGTGACGGGCGGCGCCGGGTGGCTGGGCCGGGGTTTGGTGCGGGCGCTCACCGAAGGTCTGCCGGAGGTGAAGGGGCTGGAACAGCCCGACACCCGTGTCCGGATTCGCGCCCTGGTGCTGCCCGGCGAGGCCGCCGAGGGACTGGGCGGCCAGACCGGCCGCATCGAGGCGATGGCAGGCGACTTGCGCAACCCGGCGGACTGCGCACGCTTCTGCCAGGATGCCGGCGGTGCGCTGCTCTTTCACCTGGCGGGAGTGATTCACCCCCGCCGCACGGCCGAGTTCGAGTCGGTCAATGTCGGCGGAACCCGCAACGTGCTGCAAGCCGCCCAGGCGGCGGGCGTGCGGCGCGCCGTCGTCATGTCCTCCAATTCGCCCTGTGGCGTGAATCCCCACCCGGACCACCGCTTCGACGAGTCCAGCCCGTACCATCCCTACATGGGCTACGGGCGCTCCAAGATGCGCATGGAGCTGGCGGCGCGGAAAATCCAGGCCCAGGGGCGGCTGCAGACCGTGATCCTGCGTGCGCCCTGGTTCTATGGGCCATTTCAGCCGCCGCGCCAGACCGAGTTCTTCCGCATGGTGCGCGACGGGAAAGGGCCCCTGGTGGGCGGGGGTCACAACCGGCGTTCCATGGCCTACATCGATAACCTCTGCCAAGGTCTGCTGCTGGCGGCGACCGCCGAGCGGGCCAATGGGGAAATCTACTGGATCGCGGACGAGCGGCCCTATCCCATGACCGAGATCATCGATACCGTGGAGCGGCTGCTGGAGCGGGAGTTCGGCATGAAGTGCGCGCACCGGCGCTTGCGCCTGCCCGGCATCGCCAGCGAAATCGCCCTGGCCTGCGACTGGGCGCTACAGTCGGCCGGGCTCTATCACCAGAAGATTCACGTGCTCTCGGAGATGAACAAGACCATCGCCTGCACGATCGACAAGGCCCAGCGGGAGTTGGGGTACCGGCCGGCCGTGGCGCTGGAAGAAGGAATGCGCCGCTCCATCGCCTGGGCCAAGTCCCAGGGTGACCTTCACACATAGCGACAAAAGAACGCTTGGCCACAGATAAACACAGATAAACGCGGATGGATTCCGATGAAACGCCCACGTTCCGGAGACTGACTGCATTCAAGAAGCATCGGACTGCTCTCCAAGAGGCTTTTCAAGCAGGTTGACTAACCATTGGTGCGCAATGCTCCACCCGCGTCACTGGATTGCGCAATCGCGTTTGCGTTTCTTATCTGTGTTGATCTGTGTGCATCTGTGGCTGAAGTTTTGTAGTTGTGTTTGGTTCTGGGGATTCCGGGGAGTCCGCCTGACGTGACTGCTGACCTGCACGTGGTGACTGGAGGCTCCGGGTATTTCGGCTCGCTCCTGGTACGCAAGTTGCGGGAGCGGGGCGACACCGTGCGGGTGTTCGACCTGATGGACGCCGGCGACCGGCCCCCCGACGTCGAGTTCGCTCCCGGCGACATTCGCGATCTGGCCGCCGTCCGGCGCGCTTGCGCCGGTGCCACGCACGTCTACCACAACGTGGCGCAGGTACCTCTCGCCAAGGACCGCCACCTGTTCCGCTCCGTCAACGTCACGGGAACCGAGAATCTGCTCGCGGCGGCAGTCGAGGCCGGCGTGCGCAAGGTCGTCTACACCTCATCCAGCGCGGTCTACGGCGTGCCGGAACGCAATCCGGTGACCGAGGACATGGAGCCCCATCCGTCCGAGGCCTACGGCCGCGCCAAGCTGGACGGCGAGCTGGCATGCCGCCGCTTCGCGCAGGAGGGGCTGGACGTGGCCATCATCCGTCCGCGCACCATTCTGGGACACGGGCGGCTGGGGATTTTCCAG
>JBGPEV010000245.1:0-5376 GCA_041482995.1 bacterium
CGGATGAATCCGACCTGCTCCGCCCCATGAAACAGGCCCCAGCACGGGCTGTGCTCCACGATGCGCTCGATGCGCTCGATGCGCCCCCGTAGGATGCCTTCCGCCCATTGCTCGCCGGACAGGCCCGCGTGGAGGGCGGCCAAATCCAGTACCCGCTTGTCGGTCGTGATGCGAATTTTCCTCGGGTGACCATGATGGGCGCGGGAATGGGCATGGTGGCGGGCTCAGGCACCCTCGTAGATCGAAGAGAGGGGCAGGTCGAGGTCGACACTGTCCAGGTGGATGCTCCCGTCCGGGCCGTAGATGTCCTGCCACCAGCGCCCCTGCGGGTCGCGACGGCGAACCGTGACCTCCCGCTGAGCTTGATCCACAATCAGATATTCCCGAAGCGTTTCCAATCGACGATACGCGGCCAGTTTCTCGCGCCGGTCGATCGTCTCCGTCGAGTGCGACAAGACTTCAACAATCAGAATGGGCTCAGCGACAACGTAACGTTTTGGATCGTAGGGTTCGCAGGTCACCACAACATCCGGGTAGTAAAAAGCATCCACCGCCTCAACCCGAACTTTGATGTCTGCGAAGTAGACTCGGCACGGACCGCCGCGCAAATGTGCTCTCAGTGTGACTGCAAGATTTCCGATGAGCGCGCTGTGCCGGAGTGTTGTTCCCGTCATGGCAAAGACTTGCCCGGCCAGGTACTCGTGCTTCACCTGGGAGTGGAGTTCTCCCTCCAGGTATTCGGCAACGGTCAGGATCGGCAATTGGGCACTTGATCGCATCCGGTTCTCCGGTGGATGCGGGAAGTATCGCACAATTCTCCGGGCGTGAAACCCCGGGACATCGCGAGCGCCTTGCCCCGCTACCCACTACCCGTCGCGATTTCGTCGTAGCCCCGCCCCTTGAACTCGATCAGGCAGAAGCCGTGGCCGAAGGGATCGGCCAGCAGCGCCAAGCGGCCCCAGGCGGCGTCCCGTATGGGCGCTTCCTGTGTGGCCCCGGCATGAGTGGCGCGGGCAATGGCCGGCTCCAGTTGCGCCACGACCAGGTCCAGGTGGACGGGCGTCCAATGGCGCCGGTAGATGCGCCGCTCCTGCGCCCCAACATGGGGCCGAGTACCGGGCGCCTTGACCAACAGGTAGAGGGGCGAAGTCGCCCCGAGCAACTCCACGCCGCCGGCGCCGAAGCGGCGCCCGATTCGCAGGTCGAACGCGTGGGTGTAGAACGCGATCGCCTTGTCGAGGCCGTCCACGTCGATGTTGATCAGCACATCCATGGGCTTTCAACGGCGCACCGTGCGGCCTTAGAGCGCACAACAAAACTGCGAACTGCCTCAACACAAAGACCACCCTTCGCTGCGCTCAAGGGCAGGCTCCGGAACACGAAGGACACAAAGAACTGCGAGTTTTTCTCGCCGACGCATTGAGCGATTTGAGCCAATAGAGCGTTCTGGCGCGCTAGTTCAACTTTCTCAGAGCTGCTGCCACGAGGAGCAAAATACTCTTTGTGGTCTTCGTGGCCGGCGCCTGCCCTCGAGCCCTTCGCGCTGCTCAAGGGTAAACTCCGCGAAGGGTGTTTCAGCGGTTCTGTTAGACGCTCTCAATAAGCCACGGCAAAGTAGACGCGCTGCAGGGAGCGCTCGCCGGTGACCATGCATTCGCCGCCGGTGGGCTCGCCGCCCAAGGGAAGGCAGCGGATGGTGGCTTTGGTTTCGTCCTTGATCTTCGCCTCGACCTCGGGCGACCCGTTCCAGTGGGCGTAGAGGAAGCCGCCCTGCTCCTCCAGCACGCGCTTGAATTCGGCATAGCTATCGACGCGGTGGGTGTTGGCCTCGCGAAAGGCCTTGGCCTTGGCGTACATTTCCTGCTGCATGCGCGTGAGCAGCGCGGAGGCCTCCTCGCCCACGGCATTGAGGGCGATCGACTGCTTGGCGCGGTTGTCGCGCCGCACGAACATCGCCTCGCCCTTCTGCACGTCCTTGGGCCCCACTTCGATGCGCAGGGGCACGCCCTGCTGCACCCAGTGGAAGAAGCGGTCTGCCGGGCGCAGGTCTTCCCGCGTGTCCAACTTGACGCGCAGGGGGTCGAGCTTCTCGTGCAGGCGCCCGCGCACCTGCTCGACGAAAGCCAGCACGCTGCTTTTTTCCTGCTCGTTCTTGTAGAGCGGCACGATGGCCGCCTGCACCGGGGCGATGCGGGGCGGCAGCACCAGCCCATCGTCGTCGCTGTGGGACATGATGAGCGCCCCGATCATGCGCGTGGAAGCGCCCCAACTGGTGGTGTGCACGAGGCTGCGCTCGTTGCGGCGGTCCAGGAACGTGATGTTGAACGCCTTGGCGAAATTCTGCCCCAGGTTGTGGCTGGTGCCCGCCTGCAGGGCCTTCTTGTCCTGCATCAGCGCCTCCAGGCTGTAGGTGCGGTCGGCGCCGGGGAACTTCTCGGATTCCGTCTTCCGGCCTACGATTACCGGCATGGCCAGGTAGTCCTCCATGAAGCGCCGGTAGATTTCCAGGATGCGCAGGGTCTCTTCCTCGGCTTCCGCGTCGGTCTCGTGGGCGGTGTGACCCTCCTGCCAGAGGAACTCCGAGGTGCGCAGGAACAGCCGCGTGCGCAATTCCCAGCGCATCACGTTGCACCATTGGTTGATCAACACGGGCAGGTCCCGGTAGCTCTGGATCCACTGGGCATACATGTGCCCGACCACCGTTTCCGACGTGGGCCGCACCACGAGCGGCTCCTCCAACAGCTTGCCGCCCGCATGGGTCACCACGGCCAACTCCGGCGCGAAGCCCTCGACGTGCTGCGCTTCCTTCTTGATGAAGCTCTCCGGGATCAGCAGCGGAAAGTAGGCGTTGACGTGGCCCGCTTCCTTGAACATGCGGTCCAACACGGCCTGCATCTGCTCCCAGATGGCGTAGCCCGTGGGACGGATCACCATGCAGCCCTTCACGGGCGCGTGGTCCGCCAACTGCCCGGCGGCGATCACGTCAAGGTACCACTTGGAATAGTCTTCTGCGCGGGGAGTGATGTTCTTGGCCATGCGGCGGCAGTCCTTCAAATGCGGGTTGGCGTGAATGCCCACCCTTTATACAAGAAAGCAGCGGTGAAGCGAATTGAGGAGCACTATGTGGATGGAATGGGAAGAAGGGCCACAACGGGTCTCACGCAAAGGCGGAAGGTAAAAGGGCCACAGACGATTACTGCCCTCGATCTCGTCGTCTGTGAGCATGCTCAAAGGATGTTGAATCCCCACGGGAGTCAGGGCGGCTCCTGATGGCAAAGACCGGAACTACCTATCCACAGATTTCACAGATTGCACAGATTAGAAAACGTCCTGGCTGAATGCTCGCTGGGGCGCGGCATCGTGCATCCTTGGGGTGTCGAGGGGAATCTGTGTGATCCGTGAAATCCGTGGCTGCATTTTTGCCCTTGTATCGCACTCGCTACGCGGTCGCGGTGACAAAGTAATGGTAAGGCAGGATCGGGTGCGAGGCGATCCGCTGAAAGCCCGCCACCGTCAGTTGCCCCCGCACGGTTTCCGGCGGGATGCGCACCTCCACCGGCGGCCCCGTTGGCGTCGGCTCGGGCTTCCAATCGATGATGGCGATCGTGCCCCCCACCTTGAGCAGCCGCAGGCATTCGCCCAGGCTCTCCTGCGGATGGTCCAGCTCGTGGTGCAGATTGGCCATGAACACCACGTCGGCCAGGTGATCTTCCAAGGGCACTCGCACTTCCTCGCAGCGCAGCGGGGTGACATTGGCCACCTTCTGGGCCGCCAGTGCGCCTTTCAGGTGCTCCAGCATCTCGGCACTGGTGTCACAGGCGTAGACGCGGCCCCCGGGCATCTTGCGTGCGAAGGGGATGGCGAAGAAGCCGATTCCCGCGCCGATATCCACCAGCGTCGTGACCGGCTGCACGGCGATGACCGGCCAAATGGCCGCCGGATTCTGGAACCGGAGCCGCTCGGGATCGCGCAGGCGGTCCAGGTGGGCCGGGTTGAACTTGTGGCCGTGGTGGCGTTTGTGCTCGGGCATGGTGGATCGGAACCGTTGGGAACGTGCGGCTGCGTTCAAAACACAACGACATGACTGCAGCCACAGATAAACACAGATGAACACGGATAAGAAATGCACATTGCGATGGCGCAATGCAGCGACCCGGGCGGAGCATTGCGCGCCTGTGCGTAGCTACCCTGCTCCAAAAGCCCCGTGGAGAGCAGTCCGATGCCTTCTCTGTGCAGTCAGTCTCCGGAACTTGGGCGCTTCATCAGAATCAATCTGTGTTTATCTGTGGCGAATCGTTTTTTATGTAGAATTGCCGCCAGCCGCCGGAAGCGCCCCCGGCGTGACGGTCTTGACCTCGGTCTCCACCTGCCCATCCTGGACGCGCACGCCCAGGGGGTCGCCGGGCTTGACGCCGCGAACGGTGCGCAGCGGCTTGCCGGTGCCATCGGTCACCAGGGCATAGCCCCGGCCCAGCACGGTCAAGGGACTGAGGGAATCCAGCAGCCCCATCTGCGCCTGAATTCGCTCCCGTAACTGTCCCAAATGGCGGTGCAGCGCGGGACTGAGGGCGCGGGAAAGTTGGAGCAGGCTGGCCCGGTGCAACGGGATCGCCCGGTCCGGCCGCAGGGCCATCAGTTGTTGGGCAGCACCGTCCGCGCGTTGGCGCGCCGTTTGGAACCCGTATGCGCGCGCCTGTCCCATCCGGTCGATCAGGTCGTCCACCCGCTGCACCATCTGGCGCAGGATGCCATCCGGCGTTCCCAGCCGGGCGCGCAGGTGCTCGCGGCGCTCGGCGGTGAGGGCCAGCAGGTCTTCCGCGCGGTGGAGCAATTGCTCCTTCAGGCTCTCCACGCCGGCGATCAGGTCCTCCCGGTTGGGCACGGCAATTTCCGCCGCCGCCGATGGGGTGGGGGCGCGCACATCGGCCACGAAGTCGGCGATGGTGAAGTCCACCTCGTGCCCCACCGCCGAAATCACGGGCACGCCGGAAGCGAAGATGGCCCGCGCCACCTCCTCCTCGTTGAAGGCCCAGAGGTCTTCCACCGAGCCGCCGCCCCGGCCCACGATAATCACGTCGATGTGCTGGGCCTCCGCCAGCCGGTTGAGCGCCGCGATGCCCGCCGCGATCTCGCCGGCCGCCGCCGTGCCTTGCACCGTGGCGGGGTAGATCAGCACGGGCACGGTGGGGAAGCGCCGCTCCAGCACGTGCAGCATGTCCCGGATCGCCGCGCCCTTGGGGGAGGTCACGATGCCGATCCGGCGCGGCAGAAAGGGCAGGGGGCGCTTGCGCTCCGGAGCAAACAGGCCCTCGGCTTCCAGCTTGCGCTTGAGCTGCTCGAAGGCCAGTTGCAGCGCACCGGTGCCCTTGGGCTCCA
>JBGPEV010000246.1:0-5373 GCA_041482995.1 bacterium
CACGCTCAACGAGCCCATCAAGAAGCTCAATGGGTTCACCCTGCGGCTGCAGGAGGGACTGGCGGCGGCGGAGCGGATCTTCTCCCTGATGGATGTGCAGCCGGAGATCGTGGACCGCCCCGGCGCCAAGCACTTGAATCCGATCCGCCACGGCCTGAGCATCCGGGTGGACCGGTTCTGCTATGAGGGCAACGCGGAGCCGATCTTGCAGGACATCGATATCGAGGTAAAAGCGGGCCAGGTGGTGGCGCTGGTGGGCATGAGCGGCGGGGGCAAGACCTCGCTGGTGAACCTGATTCCCCGCTTCTTCGAGCTGAAGGAAGGGCAAATCCTGATCGACGGGCAGGATATCCAGGACAGCACGCTCTCTTCGCTCCGCCGCCAGATCGCCATCGTGACCCAGGATATCTTCCTCTTCAACGATGCGGTGGCGGCGAACATCGCCTACGGCAACATCGATTGCCCCCGGGAGCAGATCGTGGAGGCGGCGAAAGCGGCGAACGCCCACGACTTCATCACGGCGTTGCCGGAAGGGTACGACACGGTGATCGGGGAGCGGGGCATGCAGCTTTCCGGCGGCCAGCGCCAGCGGCTGTCCATCGCCCGGGCGCTGATCAAGAACGCGCCGATCCTGATCCTCGACGAGGCCACGTCCGCGCTGGATTCGGAATCGGAGCGGGACGTGCAGGAGGCGATCGAACGCCTGCTGCAGAACCGCACCACCTTCGTCATCGCCCACCGCTTCTCCACCATCCGCCGGGCGGACCGCATCTACGTGCTGGAGTCCGGAAGGATCGTGGAGCAAGGGCGGCACGAAGAACTGCTGCGCCGGGGCGGCATTTACCGCCGCCTGCACGAGATGCAGTTCCGGGAAGGCGGCGCCGGCGCGGGGCCCCGCATCCCCTGGCGGCGTTGGCTGGGGCTGGGCAAGCGCGATCCCGACGGCACGGCCCGCCCATCGTGAACCCCGCGGGCGGCGGCGCCCTGCGCGTCACCCCCCGGCGGCCTCGTTGAATCGCACCAACCGCACGGCGTCGCCCTGGCGCTCCAGTTCCGTCAGGGAGCAGGGCGCCACCAGGAAATCGCGGATCTCCGGCGCTGGAAAGCGCAGCAGGTGATGGAGCAGGGCGCAAATCACGTCGCCGTGCAGCACGAACAGGATCCCGCCGGGCTGAAGATCGGTGCACCACCGCCAGAAGGCCGGCGCCACCCGTTGCTCCACCTGGTCAAGGGATTCCCCGCCGGGATATTGAAAGCCCAACGGGTCCTCCGCCAGCCGGCGTTGCACCTCGGCGGGAACGCCGTCGCGGGGCATGCGTCCTTCCCACTCCCCCTTGCTCAGTTCCCAGAACGCATCGTCGCTGTGAAGCGAGGCGAGACCGAGCCGGCCGGCCACGATCTGCGCCGTCTCCAGGGCGCGCGGCAGGCTGGACGCGACCAGATGGCGCACCCGCGCATCCGCGGCGAGGCGCGCTGCCAGCCGCCGCGCCTGTTCCCGTCCCTGTTCCGTCAGGCGGGACGGCGGCGAACGGCCCATGAAATACCGCGTATTGAGATTGTGCTCGCTCAGTCCGTGCCGGGTGAGAAACACGGTGGAGGGGGTGAACGCAGGCATGACCGCCTTCACAGCGACGGAATGGACGGGCGCCCCTGCCTGCCGGCGGCGGATGGAGCCGCTAGCCGAAGTGGTAGAACAGGGCGAGGCGGATAATCGCGCCGGAGAAGTTGATCATTTTTTCCGTGGCGCCGGGATAGGGGTTCTTGTCCAGATGCACCCGGTCGGCGTTGACCAGCAGCAACTCGTAGCGGAAGCCGAGGTTGTCGCCCTTGGCTTCCAGGCCGAGCCGGGTGGTGCCGAAGGGATTCTGGGCGAATTTGATGAACTGGGCGTCTTGACCGGCATAGGGCCTGGCCTTCATCACGCCATCCAGCACGCCCAACCCCACCCCGACGAAATAGTTGAGGCCCGGTTTGCCGGGATCGAAGGCGAAGAGCCGCAGCGCCAGGGTGTAGAGGTAGGTGTCCGTCGCGATGGGCGGCACCGTGCCGTGCAGGGCGGCCGAGGTGTCGTGCTGGGCGAAGTGGAAGTAGTCGACACCGACGGAGTACGCCTTGGGCAGGAAGATATCGGTCGCGCTTCCCCATTCCAGTCCGAACGGCGGCAGGCCGTGCAGAATCTTGGTGAGCGCATCCGACTGCGAATCCGTTGCCGCTGGACGCAGGGAGATGAGCTCACTCGAGGCGGCGCGGCTATTGTCGAAGTCGGGATCGCCGGTGATCTGCCGATAGGGATGGACGACGTAGGACCACTGGTCCAAGCCGAGAAACGTGAGCCGGAAATACGTCGCCCCCGGTCCACCCCCGGGTGCGGCGGCGGGTGCGGCGGCGGGCGCGGCCGCCCGCGCGGCGCCGGCCGGCCCCGGAGCCTGGCCCCAGGTTTCCGCGCAGTGGTATACAATCAAGAGCACGGGCAGAAGCACCCGCACCCAGCAGCGCCATCGGAATTCGCCGGTCATCATGGGTGCCGCTGAAGCCATTCCGTATCCCGGTCCGTGCCCGGTCCGCTTTGCAAAGGAGGGTGATGCAAGTTCCGTGTCCCCACCCCCGGGTTGCTGCCCGCCCGCGCCGTCGCCGTGGAGCGCGATGAATACGCAAGCCATTGATCTCGCGGCACAATGGATCAAGTCGGCCGGCAAGGCGATCGCGCTCACCGGCGCCGGGGTGAGCACGGAGAGCGGGATTCCCGATTTTCGCGGCGCGTCCGGCCTGTGGAGCCGTTACAGCCCGGCGGAGTATGCGACGCTGGGCGCATTCCTGCGGAATCCGGGGAAGGTCTGGAATATGCTCGCGGAGCTGGAGAGCCTGCTGGATGCGCAGCCGAACCCCGGCCACCACGCCTTGGCGCGGTTGGAGCACGCGGGCAGCGTGGTGGGAATCGTGACCCAAAACATCGATGGGCTGCATCAGGCGGCCGGAAGCCGCAAGGTGGTGGAATTCCACGGCTCCAACCGCACGTTCACCTGCCTCGGGTGCGGCGCCCGGTTTGAACGCGACGCCGTACGCGCCATGGACAAGCTGCCGGGCACCCGCATGCCGCGGCCGACGGGCTGCGAAAGGCCCGCACGCCCCCCGTCGTGCATCCTCAAGCCCGACGTGGTCTTTTTTGACGAGATGATTCCCCAGCAGGCGGTGGCCGCCAGCGACCGGCTGGTTGCCGGCGCCGATTTGATCCTCGTGATCGGCACGTCCTGCGAAGTTTATCCGGCCGCCGCGATTCCCGCGCAGGTGCGCCGCCAGGGTGGAAAAGTGATTGAAATCAATCTGGTTCCCGCCGATGGGTTACATCCGGACCTGCTGCTGCAGGGCAAATTCGGCGAGGTGCTGCCCGCCTTGGCCTCGCGCTTGCTGGCATAGCGGGAGGAATCCGCAATGGCGGATGTGCGGCGCCTGTTACGAGGAGCGGTCCGTTGAAGCCCAGGAAGGAACGGCTGGTCATCAAGGTCGGCACGGGTGTGCTGACGCAACCCAACCAGCAACTCGACTACAACGTCATCCACCAGATCGTGGGGCAGATCGGCGCCCTGCGGCGCGCGGGGCATCAGGTGGTGCTGGTCAGCTCCGGCGCCGCCGGCGCGGCCCATGGGCTGGCGGACTTCAGTGCGGAACACAAGTCGCTGCTGCGCCGCCAACTGATGACCGCGGTGGGCCAGCCGCGCCTGATGAGTCTGTACACGGACTTCTTCCGGGAGCACCAGATCACGGTGGCCCAGGCGCTGCTCACCCGCTTCGACTTTGGGGACCGGGAGCGCTACCTGAACATCCGCAACGTCATGGAAGGTTTGCTGGAATTGGGCGTGTTGCCGATCCTGAACGAGAATGACCCCGTCGTGAGCGAGGCGCTGACCTTTGGGGACAATGACTATCTGGCCGCCGCCGTGGCGCCCACCATCGCGGCCACGAGGCTGTTCCTGCTGACGGTGGCGGACGGTTTCTATGCCGGGGGCGACCCCAAGGACACCCCCGACGCCCGGCTGCTCCCGGAAGTGAGCGAGATCACCCCGGACCTATGGGCTTCCTGCGCCTCCAGCCTTTCCCGGGGCGGCATGGGCGGCATGCTGTCCAAGCTCAAGGCGGCGGACATGGCGACGTCCTTCGGCATCGAGACGCACATCGTCCCGGGCAAGGTGCCGGACGTGGTGCCGCGCGTGCTGGCGGGGGAGCGGATGGGCACCCGCTTCCTGCCCACCCCCAAGCGCCTGAAGGGCTATCGGCAGTGGCTGCGCTTCGGCGCGCTCACCAACGGGCGCATCTACGTGGACGCGGGCGCCGCACGGGCGCTGGCGAACAACAAGAGCCTGCTGCCCGCCGGCATCAGCCGCGCCGAGGGCAGTTTTCAGCCGGGCGACATCGTGGAGATTTTCGGCGGGGCGGACGAGAAGCTGGGGGTGGGGCTCATCAACTTCTCCGCCGCCGATCTCAACGCCATGCTGGCGGGCGATCGCAAGGCGGAGCGCTCCGTGGAGGCCATCCACAAGGACCGCCTCCTGCTCGCGTGACCGCCCGCCACTGGTAAACCCGCCTCTCGCCTGGGCGCCGGTGTCGATCTTGAACACGCTCCACGGCGGGCAGTCGCGCACCCGCGCCGTCCGGGCGGCTGCCCGTCATCCGCCGATGTACTGGCCGGTCAGAATGATGTGATCGCCGTCCGTCACGAAACTGTCCAACGTGTGATGGATGTCCAGAATGGCGTCATTGACGATCACTTCCACGTGGGGGCCCATCTCGCCCGTGTCGGCGTCCCAGAGCGCCTCTTTCAGCTTGGCGTGGCGGCCGGCGAAGCGCCGCAAGACGGTGCGGATCGTATCGCCCGCGCCGGCGGGTTCACGGAACTCCGCGTGGGACTGGCCCGCACGATCCACCATGTCGTTGATGTACGAGATCGTCTCGATGACGATGGTCATGGGCGCCGTCTGGGACGCGGGTTGCGCGGGCGAAGCGGCCGGGTTCATGCGCCCGCCGATCCCCACAGGTCTTGCGCCACGTTCTCCAGGCCCAGGGACTTGAGCAGATCCGCCTTGGGCCGGCCGGACTTGCGGTCGTAGCCCACGCGCTCGTACCAGGAGGCCACCATGGATTCCCAGTGCTCCTGCACCCCGACGCCCTTGATCGGGCCGTTGACGGGAATCGAACCGTAGCGCTTGGAAGGCTTTTCCAGGTCCGGCCCGATGCCGCAGCGCACGTTGAACGCGCGCAGCAGGCAGGCCGTGCGGCGCCCGAAGCGCAGGGCCTCATCCACCGAGTAGTCCCAGCCGGTGGCGGCGCTGACCGCCAGGCACAGGGTCTTGAGCGTCGTGCGGGTGGTAAAGGCGCAGG